>NZ_JAAGPH010000035.1:0-61485 GCF_017104705.1 Burkholderia sp. Se-20373
TGACGGTCGTTGTGGCGACGGGTGAGAGAAGGTATGATGCGACGGTCATAGTCGAAGTATGGTTATGACCGTGGAGTGCTTTTTGACTGGTGCGGCGACCACCGGTCTGTACACATAGGCAAACACTCTGTCCCTACACGACGCTCTGCCGAGCTGACCCGCTGGTCGCCGATGCCGCGCAGGTGCTCGACGGCGTGGCCGCGACGGGCGAAGCGGGATCCGAGTTGACCGCGTTGCGTGCGCGCGTGGACGACGCGGTGCGTGCCGAGGCCGCGGAGCCGGCCGGCTCGGATCCGTCGCGCCTGCTCACGCTCGACCGGCTGGCGGCGCTGCTTGCCGGGTTCGACGCCGCCTTTGCGGGCAAGGCGCAGCTGGATCGGCCGAATCCGCCGGCGTCGCGCGTGCGCTATGCGTTCCACCACGATCCGGTGCTCGCATGGCACAACGGCATTCGCGCGTTCGTCGCCGTGCTGGTCGCGTCGGCGCTCTGGATCGTCACCGCGTGGCCGTCGGGCGCCGGGTTCGTCGCGATCACGGGCGTGGTCTGCGCGCTGTTCTCGACGCGCCCGAACTCGGTCGGCGCCACCGTCGGCTTCCTGAAAGGGGCGGCCTGCGCGGCGGTCGCGGGTGCGCTGTGCAATTTCGTGCTGCTGCCGGCGGTGTCGGGCTTCGAGATGCTTGCCGATATCCTCGGCGTGTTCATGATCGGCACGGGCATCGCGATGCGCAATCCGCGCACGGCCGGCATTGGCAGCGGCTTCTCGATCTTCTTCTGGAATTTCACGTCGCCGGACAACACGGCGCGCATCGGCGATGCCGCGTTTCTCAATTCGGCGCTCGCCACGCTGCTCGGCATCGCGTTCGGGGCGCTGGTGTTCGCGCTCGTGTTTCCCGGCGATCCCGGCACGAGCCGCCGGCGCCTGCATCGCGCGGTGCGCGACGATCTGGTGCGCATCGCACGCAATCCACGGGCGTGGCGGGCGAGCGCGTGGCTGAGCCGCACGGCCGACCGTCTCGGGCGCGAACTCGGTTTCGCGGGCCGTCTGTCGCCCACGCTCATCGAACGCGACCTGCGCGATCTGCTCGCGGCCTGGACGATCGGCGACAGCCTGTTGTCGCTGGCCGAACTGGCCGCGCGCGAGCCGGCGGCGCGGCGTGCGGTCGTGTTGGTGCGAGGGCGGGTCGGGCGCGCGGATTTCGCGCGGCTCGCGCGAACCGGCAACGCGGCAGCCCGCGTGCTGCTGCGGCGCGTGACCGAAGTCGACAGCGACGACGGCCGTGCGCTGCTGCGCGGTGCGGTGTTGCTGAGAACGATCGCGGAGACGGCGGCCGCGCACGACGGCTTCCTGCGCGGCCGCGAGGATTGACGGAGGGCTCGACGCGCGACGCAGCTGTCGTGGCCGGCGTGCTTCGCCCGCCAGTGCACCGATCGGGCCGATTCGGCCCGCTCCGAAGAGCCGGAATTTTCCAACCAGGACTGGGACGGAAATTGGGCCAGCCTCAAGAGTCTCTTCAGGCTCGGAACCGGTCGATCGTCGAATTGTGGGGTAGTCGGACTTCTTATCGAAGGTTTGAATCGGGCGGTGTCGAGATTGTTTCGAATTGAGCGCTTCTCGATTCTATTTTTGATGTTTTGTGGCATTAATTTATGGCGTTTCATATTTAAGAGCAGTTTCTCCGATAATTTAATTGGATTTGTCCTGCTATAACTGTCAGCTTTCGGGGTGGGTGTGGGTGTCGTATTTTTTGAGGCGCGCTGCGGAGTTTGAGTTCTGAATCTCTGCGATGCGCAATCACCCTCTATAGTGGAGACCGAAATGTCCGCACGAAGCACTGTTGTGAAGTTGCAAAACAATTCGGGTAGCACATTGTTTCTGGATTCGGCATCGATCAATCTGCTGCATGGCGAATGGAAAACGTATCCGCCAGAGAAAATCCCGAATGGTCAAGCTGGTGAATGGGAGAGCGATTCGGACGGTTTTATGACCGGAACCGAGGGGAAGCTTCAATATCAATTTGCCGATGGCGGGGGTATCGAGAATTTGCGTCTCTATTGGGATAATCCGTATTACGGCAGTAACGGGTATTCGATAACCGTCAGTGCTGCCGGTTACAAGGTTGGTTATGACGGTGGCTCAGGGGACAACGCAACCGTTACTTTCTACATCAAGCAGGTCTGACGCGGTTGATCGGCTCGCGCCCGTTTCGACGAGCGCGAGCGCAAATTAAATGTCAGTATCCGCGCAGTAAGGTTGCAGAGAGTATGGTCAAGGGTGATTCGCATTAAGCCTCATCACCATCTGCCTTCCGGCGACCTGTCCCGCAGTTCGCCGGCGGGAGGAATCCGATACGCCCCGTGCTTCTGCCCATGCTTCGACTTCTCGCGTCAACCATTCGACGCGCCGACGAGCCGCCGACGAAGGGGCGCGCGGTGTTGTGGGGTGTCGATCCGGGGCCGGGGCACGAAGACCGTTACTGGAATCCGGCGGATCACAGAGGGGGTGACGTGTGGATTGATCGCAAGCGGACTCACGGGCATTAGCGTATCGCCGTTGGAGAATCCAGATCAGGAATTATTTGGCGTAGGTTTCAGCGTAGCTTTGTTGTTGAACCATTGTCACATAAGGCGCAGGTACTGCTGCATCATCAGCGTGCGCTACGCAGGACTTGTGACCGTGGCGCAGCCGGTGCGGAATCCGTCACGGGCGCCACTGTCGGGCCGAGTCGGCCGGATCAACTGAGCCGATAGGCCTTGCCCGGCCTCACTTCCGCCGGCAGCGGCTCGCGGTTCAGCTCGAGCAGCGTGCGCTCGATCTGCCGCGTCATCGCATCGAGTGCGAGATGGTTCGGTCCGTCGCCGAAGGGCTCGGCGATCGCATGCGCGATCGCGTCGAGCGCGATCAGCGTATAGGCGACGAATACGCTGACGAACGGCGTCGCCGCGCCGATCGAATCGACGAGACCGAACGGCAGCAGCACGCAGTACGCGTAGATGGTCCGGTGCAGCAGCACGTCGTACGAGAACGGGATCGGCGTCGACGCAATCCGCTCGCAGCCGCTCACCATCGCGACGAGATCGTCGAGGCGCGCATCGAGCATCCACAGCCGCGTGTCGGAGAGGTGGCCCGCATCGGCGCGTGCGGCGAACGTTTCGCGCAGCGCGTGCACGATGACGACCGGGCGAAAGCGCGCAGCGGCAACGCGATCGTAAGCGGCGCCGTCGAGCAGCCCGCGCAGGTCGGCGGCAGGATCGGTGCCGCGCAGTTGATGCTTGAGCGCATAAACATACGCGACGACCGTCCGCACGAACGCGCGCCGCGATGCCTCGTCACGGTCGATCGCACCGTAGCAGAGCGCCTGCGACACCAGCGTGCGCGTGGCGGTCAGCACGCCGCCCCACAGCTGACGGCCCTCGCGGTAGCGTTCGTAGCTCGCGTTGTTGCGAAACCCCGCGAAGATCGCGAGCGTGAGGCCGATCAGCGTGAACGGCGTCGGGTTCAGCGGCACCTTCTCGCCGAGCACGCGGCCGCCGCCCCAGACCGCGACGAGGCTGATCGCGAGCGTCAGCACGAGCTGCGGCAGGATGGTCGGCAGCACCGAGCCGTTCCAGACGAGCAGCATCCGCAACCAGTGCTCGCGCGGACGAACGATCATCGCCGCGCTCCGTCAGGCGGCGATCGAGGCCGGCGCGGCCGCGCGATGCAGCAGCACGGGAATCGACTTCGACGTCGGCGTGTTGCACACGTCGCCGACGCTGTCGAGCGGCACGAGCGGGTTCGTTTCCGGGTAGTACGCGCCGATGCAGCCGCGCGGGATGTCGTACTCGACGAGCAGGAAGCCCGCCGCGCGCCGCTCGATACCGTCGTGCCACACGGTTTCCATGTCGACCCAGTCGCCGGCCGCAAGGCCCAACATCGCGAGATCGTCACGATTGGCGAACACCACGCGGCGCTGGCCGAACACGCCGCGATAGCGGTCGTCGAGCCCGTAGACGGTCGTGTTGTACTGGTCGTGCGAGCGCGTCGTCATCAGCGTCATCAGGCGCTCGCCGTGCAGCGCGCGGGCACGCTGGATCGGCGTGTCGGCCGGCAGCGCGTGCGCGATGAAGTTCGCCTTGCCCGTCGGCGTGAGCCATTCGCGGTCGCGCGACGCGACGCGCAGGTGGAAGCCGCCCGGCCGTGCGATGCGCGTGTTGTAGTCGTAGAAGCCGTCGAGCGTCGCCTCGATCGCGTCGCGGATCTTCGCGTAGTCGTCCTTGTAGGCAAGCCAGTCGATCTTGCCGCTGCCGAACAGCGCATGGCCCATGTGCGCGACGATCGCGGGCTCCGACATCAGGTTCGGCGACGCCGGCTTGTTCATCCCGTACGACACGTGGACCATGCTCATCGAATCCTCGACCGTCACGCCTTGCGCGACGTTGTCCTGCAGGTCGATCTCGGTGCGGCCGAGCGTCGGCAGGATCAGCGCGTCGCGGCCGTGGATCAGGTGGCTGCGGTTCAGCTTCGTCGTGATGTGCACGGAGAGGTCGCAGCGGCGCATGCCTTCCCACGTGCGCGGCGTGTCGGGCGTCGCCATCGCGAAGTTGCCGCCGAGGCCGATCAGCACCTTCACGTGGCCCTCGAGCATTCCTTCGATCGTCTCGACGACATCGAGGCCGTGGTGGCGCGGCGGTTCGAAGTCGAACACGTGGCCGAGCCGGTCGAGGAATGCCTGCGACGGTTTTTCCTCGATGCCGACCGTGCGGTTGCCCTGCACGTTCGAGTGGCCGCGCACCGGGCACAGGCCCGCGCCGGGGCGGCCGATGTTGCCGCGCATCAGCATCAGGTTCGTCAGCATCTGCACGGTCGCGACCGAATGCTTGTGCTGCGTGATGCCCATGCCCCACGTCGCGATCACACGCTCGCTGCGCGCATAGAGCCGCGCGAGGCTGTCGATCTGTTCGTACGGCACGCCGCTTTCGGCCGTCAGCGCCGACCAGCTTTCGTTGCGCAGATCGTCGGCGAATGCGTCGAAGCCGGCCGTGTGCTCGCCGATGAACGCGGTGTCGAGCACGCGCGGCGCACCGGCGGCGCGCGCGGCGTCGTCGAGTTCGAGCACGCGCTTCGCCATCCCCTTGATCAGCGCGAAATCGCCGCCGATCGTCGGCTGGATGAACGTCGATGCGATCTTGGTGCCCGACATCGTCAGCATCTCGAGCGGGCTTTGCGGATCGGCGAAGCGTTCGAGGCCGCGCTCCTTCAGCGGGTTGATCGACACGATCGTCGCGCCGCGCTTCGCGCACTCGCGCAGCTCGCCCATCATCCGCGGGTGGTTGGTGGCCGGGTTCTGGCCGAAGATCAGCAGCGTGTCCGCGTGTTCGAAATCGTCGAGCGTGACCGTGCCCTTGCCGACGCCGACCGACGCCGGCAGCCCGCGGCTCGTTGCCTCGTGGCACATGTTCGAGCAATCGGGGAAGTTGTTCGTGCCGTACAGGCGCACGAGCAGCTGGTACAGGAACGCCGCTTCGTTGCTCGCGCGGCCGGACGTGTAGAACGCAGCCTGGTTCGGGTCGGGCAATGCCCGCAGGTGGCGCGCGATCAGCGCGAACGCGTCGTCCCATGCGATCGGCACGTAGCGGTCGGTCTGCGCGTCGTACACCATCGGGTCGGTGAGCCGGCCGTGCTGCTCGAGTTCGAAATCCGACTGTTCGAGCAGCTCGGTGACCGTGTGCGCAGCGAAGAATTCGGGCGTCACGCGCTTGCTCGTCGCTTCCGCCGCCACGGCCTTCACGCCGTTTTCGCAGAATTCGAACGTCGATGCGTGCTGGCGGTCGGGCCACGCGCAGCCCGGGCAGTCGAAGCCGTCCGGCTGGTTCTGGCGCAGCAGCGTACGGTAGTTGCCGCCCGCGACCTTTTCCTTGATCAGGTTGATCGTGACGGCTTTCAGCGCGCCCCAGCCGGCGGCCGGGTGGGTGTACGGTTCGATGCGCGCGGTGGCGGATTTCTTTTTCATGATGCAGCGGGTGTCGGAGTCGATGGGTGCAGAGTACGCGCGGCCCCCATCCGGCTGTGTGTACACCTGTTCACTCCAAAAAAGAGTACAGTTGCGCCCATTCAGGCAGTGCGGATCGCAACTGTATTGTTGAAGGGGATTTGAAAGGGAGGCGCGTGAAGCGTTACGAACAACTGGCCGACGATCTCCAGGCGCAGATCGAGCGTGGCGTGTACCGGCCCGGCGAGCGGATTCCGTCGGTGCGGCAGGCGAGCCGGCAGCAGCAGCTCAGCGTCACGACCGTGTTGCGCGCGTACCTCGTGCTGGAAAGCCGCGGCCTGATCGAGAGTCGGCCGCAATCGGGCTATTTCGTCCGTGCGCGCGCGTCGGCGCCGGCCGAGGCCGAGCTGCACATGTCGGCGCCGGCCGCCGAGCCGTCGGCCGTGGACGTGAGCCGGCTCGTGCTGTCGACGCTGCGCTCGATCTCGCGCGACGACGCGGTGCCGCTCGGCTCGCCGTATCCCGATGCGTCGCAGTTTCCGGTGCAGCGTCTCGCGCGCTATGCGCAGACGATCGGCCGCCGCCGCACGCGCTGGGGCGTGATCGACGATCTGCCGCCCGGCAACCAGGAGCTGATCCGCCAGATCGCGCGGCGCTATGCGGAGCGCGGGATCGCGGTCGAACCCGGCGAGATCGTGGTGACGATCGGCGCGACCGAGGCGATCAACCTGTGCCTGCAGGCGGTCGCGAAGCCGGGCGACACGATCGCCGTCGAGTCGCCGACGTTCTACGCGATGCTGCATGCGATCGAGCGGATGGGCATGCGCGCGCTGGAAGTCGCGACGCACCCGGTCGACGGCATCGATCTCGACGCGCTCGAACGGGTCCTCGAACGCGAGCGCATCGCCGCGTGCATGGTGATGCCGAACTTCCAGAATCCGCTCGGTTTCCAGATGCCCGACACGCGCAAGCGCGCGCTCGTCGAGTTGCTGGCGAAGCACCGCGTGCCGGCGATCGAGAGCGACGTCTATCACGAGCTGCACTTCGGCGACACGACGCCGAGCGCGCTGAAGTCGTTCGACCGCGACGGGCTCGTGCTGCATTGCGCGTCGTTCACGAAGAGCCTGTCGCCGCGCTACCGGATCGGCTGGGCGATGCCGGGCCGCTACCGCGACCAGGTCGAGAAGCTGAAATTCCTGAACACGCTGGCCACGCCCGCGATCGAGCAACTGGCGATTGCCGAGTATCTGAAATACGACGGCTACGATTTCCATCTGCGGCGCATGCGCAAGCAGTACGCGCAGCAGGCGAGCCTGATGAGCGCGATGGTGCGGCGTTTCTTCCCGGAAGGCACGCGGCTGTCGCAGCCGCAGGGCGGGTACGTGCTGTGGGTCGAGCTGCCGCGGCAGGTCGATGCGATGAAGCTGTATGCGGTCGCGCTCGCGCAAGGGATCACGGTCGGCCCCGGGCACATGTTCTCGGCGAGCACCGATTACCGGCATTTCATCCGGCTCAACTACAGCTATCCGTGGTCGCGGCAGATCGAGGATGCGCTGAAGGTGCTCGGGCGGCTCGCGTCGGAGTGCGCGGCGCGCTGAATGCCCGGGGGCCGCGCGGCAGGCGGCGGCCGATGATCGGCCGCCACCGCACGCGTCACCCCGCGTGCGGCGCCTGCAGCCCGGCTTGCGCGGCGCCGACCATCTGCCGCATGTCGAAGCCCGACGGGTGCTGGTACACGCGCAGCCCGAACTCCGGCAGCACCGCGATCAGGTGATCGAACAGGTCGGACTGGATGGCCTCGTAGTCGACCCACGTCGTCGTGTCGGTGAAGCAGTACAGTTCGAGCGGAATGCCTTCGGCCGTGAGCGGCAGTTGCCGCGCCATGCAGGTCATGTCGCGGCGGATGCGCGGATGGCCCTTCAGGTAGTTCGCGACATACGCGCGGAACGTGCCGAGGTTCGTCAACTGGCGGCGGTTCGCCGGGCAGTCGCCGGCCGCGCCGAGCGTGCCGTTCCATTGCTCGATCGCGTCGACCTTGTCCTCGAGATAGTCCTTGAGCAGCGTCAGGCGTTCGAGCCGTTCGATCTCGTCGTGGGAGAGAAAGCGCACGCTCGTCGCGTCGACGAACAGCGCGCGCTTGATGCGGCGCCCGCCTGCTTCGGTCATTCCACGCCAGTTCTGGTAGCTCTCGGTGATCAGCTTCCAGGTGGGTACGGTGATGATCGTGTGATCGAAGTTCGCGACCTTGACGGTGTTCAGCGTGATGTCGATCACGGTGCCGTCCGCGCCGGCCGACGGCATCGTGATCCAGTCGCCGATCCGCAGCATGTCGTTCGACGACAGCTGCACGCCCGCGACGAGGCCGAGCAGCGTGTCCTTGAAGATCAGCATCAGCACCGCGGACATCGCGCCGATGCCCGACAGCAGCAGGCCGATCTGCTTGCCGGTCGCGTCGCCGATCACGACGAGCGCGGCCGTGATGAACATCACGAGCTTGACGAGCTGCATCGCGCCTTTCAGCGACAGGTGCGGCTGACCGCGCTGATCGCGCTGGTACGTGCGATGCGTGTGTTCGAGCGCCGACAGTGTCGCGCTGACGGTCATCGTCACGAGGAACACGATCAGCGCGAACAGCACCTTGTCGGCGGCCTCCGCGGCCGTCTCGGGGATGCCGGGCACCGCGCCGAGCCCGAACTTGACCACGACGAACGGGACGATGCGGTTCAGCCATTTGAACGCGCCGAACTCGAACAGCGCGTCATCGACGCGCGTGGCGGACAGCCGCGCGAGCCGCGCGACCACGCGGAACAACAGGAAGTGGACGACGGCGGTGATCGCGCCGGCAGCGGCGAGCAGGATGAGGATGCCGACGAGCGGCGCAAACCAGGATTCGTTCAGGGTCATAGGGGCAAACAGGGGCCTTCTCGTGCGTTGAATCGGCGCCGCGGCGCGGCGCGCGCCCGGTGAAGGGCACATGAAAGGGACCGTGATTGTGCCATCGGGTTCCAGGCGCGTTACCGCGAGTGCATGGTGCGCGGCTCCCGAATCTCCTCACCATTGCGTAGGTTTCCTCTGTCATCGGGTGAGGCCGGGTGGTGAAGGCGCATCACCGCGAGCCAATGCACGCGCGTGTAGCCGGATCGGTTGCGCATGGGACGGGGGTCGGCTGGGCCTCGCCATGGCGGGCCTTCCCGCCTCGATGCGCGTGGACGGCGATCCATGCAATCATGCGAGCGTCGCCCGTGCCGGCGCGTGTGAAGCTCGCCTTCGCGTGCGGCACATCGCCGACGGTGAGCGACATGGGCCGCCTTCGCGCACTTGCCATGTGACGCCTGCCCGGGGCACGATGCGCGAACGACTTCGCGAACCCCGTCACCCCGTATTCACGCATTTCACGCATGCAAGATTCCAACGAAAGCCGCCCGTCAGGCGTGCGGTTGCTGAAAGGCATCCTTCCGATCCGCCGTGGCGGGGCCATCCGCGACGTGTTCGCGGGCCTGTCGCTCGCGTCGATGGACATCCCGCAGGTGCTCGGCTATGCGCGCATCGCCGGCATGCCGGCCGTCACGGGCCTCTACACGGTGTTCCTGCCGCTCGTCGCGTTCGCGTGCTTTGGCGCGTCGCGGCATCTGGTGGTGGCCGCCGATTCCGCGACCGCGACGATCTTCGCGAGCCGGCTGTCGTCGATGGCGCCGGCCGGCAGCACCGAGTACGTGGCGCTGGCCGGCATGGTCGCGCTGCTGACCGCCGCGATGCTGCTGCTCGCACGCCTCTTCAAGCTCGGCTTTCTCGCCGATTTCCTGTCGCGCACGGTGCTGGTCGGCTTTCTCGCCGGCGTCGGCGTGCAGGTGTCGATCGCGATGCTCGGCGACATGCTCGGGCTGGCGGTGCCGTACCCGGCGTCGCGCAGCCTGGCACAGCTCGACTACGTCGTCACGCATCTCGTCCACACGAACCGGCCGACGTTCGCGCTCGCGGCGCTCGTGGTCGTCGCGATTCTCGCGTGCAAGCGGTTCCTGCCGCGCGTGCCGATGCCGATGATCGTGGTCGTGGGCAGCATCGCCGCAAGCTACGCGTTCCGGTTCGCCGCGCACGGCATCGCGGTGCTCGGGCCGGTCGCCGGCGGGCTGCCGCCGTTGCGCTGGCCGTCCGTCACGTGGCAGCAGTGCCTCGATCTCGTGCCGGTCGCGGCTTCCTGCTTCGTGATGATCATCGCGCAGAGTGCGGCCGCCGCACGCGTATTCGCGCAGCAGTACGACGAGGAGGTCGACACCAACGCCGACATCCTCGGCCTCGCGGCCGCGAATGCGGCGGCGGCGGTGGGCGGCGCGTTCGTCGTCAACGGCAGCCTGACCCAGACGGCGATGGCCGACGGCGCGGGCGTGCGCAGCCAGATCGGGCACCTCGCGTTCGCGGCCGTGGTGGCGGTGGTCCTGCTGTTCTTCAGCACCACTCTGCAGTATCTGCCGCATGCGGTGCTGGCCGGCATCGTGTTCACGATCGCGCTCGGGCTGATCAACGTGCGCAGTCTCGCCGCGATCCGCAAGGAAAGCCCCGGCGAGTTCACGCTCGCGCTGGTGACGGCACTGGCCGTCGTGGCGGTCGGCGTCGAGCACGGCATCCTGCTGGCCGTCGCGCTGTCGCTGATGCGGCACGTGCGCCACAGCTACCAGCCGCACACGATGGTGCTCGAACCGGTCGAAGGCAACGGGCGGTGGCAGCCGGTGCCCACGCGGCCAGGCGCGATGACGGCGCCCGGGTTGATCGTCTACCGGTTCGGCTCCGACCTGTTCTTCGCGAACGATCATCTGTTCACCGCCGAAGTGACCGAACTCGTCGATACGGCGCCGGTGCCGACGCGCTGGTTCGTCGTCGACGCGGGCGCGATCACCGATATCGACTACTCGGCCGCGCGGACGTTGACCGATCTCGTCAAGATGCTGCAGGCCCGCGGGATCGGCGTGCTGTTCGGGCGCGTCAATCGCTACCTGCGCGCGGACATGGATCGTCACCGGATCACGGAGATCGTCGGCGCGTCGTGCATCTTCCCGACACTGCACCAGGCACTGGAGGCGGCCGGCACGACGCCGGCGCCGCAGGAACCGGGCATCGTGTAGCGGGAGCCGGCGCTAGGCGGCCGCCCGCACGCGTGCGAAGCCATTGCGCAGGTGCCGGGCGAGTTCCGTCGCGGCCGGCGTGCGCTGGCCGCGCGGCAGATGCAGGTTGATCGCGAAGTTCGGCAGCGCGGGCAGGCCGCTGTCGGCCGGCAGGATGTCGAGGTCGGCCGGTACGGTCGACGCGAGCCAGGCGGTCACCGCGAGGTCGGAGCGCACGGTCGCGGCTGTCGCATCGATGCTGCCGTTCTCGAACACCGTGCGCCACGCGCGATCGCAGCCGCGCAGCGCGTCGAGCACCGTCGGGCGGAACGCGCAGGTCTGCGCGACCATCGACACGGGCAGCGGCGTATTCCGGTACGCGGTGCCGCCTTTCGCGCCGACCCAGACCAGGCGGTCGACGGCGATGCACTCGCCGCGTGACGGCCCGACCGGCGCCTCGATCAGCGCGACGTCGAGTTCACCCTGCGTGAGCCCGCGGCGCAGCTCCGGCGACGCCGCGCACACGAGCGAGAGGGCGACCTGCGGATGCGCCTGCGCATAGCCTTTGAGAATCGGCGCGAGACAGCTGCCGACGAGATCCTGCGGCGCACCGAGGCGAACCGTGCCCTCGACCGCGCCGGCCGTCAGGTCGGTCAGCAGCGCATCGTGCACGGCGAGCAGCCGGCGCGCCTGCCCGAGCAGCCGCTCGCCGTCCGCCGTGAGCAGCAGGTTGCGATGCTCACGGACGAACAGCGGGCCGGACAGCGTTTCGAGCCGTGCGACCTGCTGGCTGATCGCGCCTTGCGTCAGGTGCAGCGCGCGGCTGGCCGCCGTCATGCTGCGATGCTCGGCGACCGTGACGAAGGCGCGCAGCAGCGCGATGTCGAGATTGCGTACCATGCGATGCATTATGAGCGCTAATGGCAGGCATAAAAAGCTTTCGCTGTCGTAATGGGAAGATCGCGGGTAAAACGAGGCTTCGACGACGACAACCGGGAGCTTCCGTGCCGATCCGCGACTACTTGCCGCTGATGCTGTTCGTGATCGTGTCCACCGTGACGCCGGGCGGCGCGACGACGCTCGCGACCGCCTCGGGCGCGCATTTCGGTTATCGGCGTTCGCTGCCGCTGATGGCGGGCATCGCGGCCGGCCTGGCGTCGATGGCCGCCGCTGCCGCCGCCGGGCTCGGCGGCGTGCTGCTGGCGTGGCCCGCGTTGCAGCTCGCGATGAAGGCGCTCGGGTCGGTGTATCTCGTGTGGCTGGCCGTACGTATCGGGCGGGGCGGCAAGCCGCGGCTCGATGCCGCGGTACATCGGCCGCAGGGGTTCGTCAGCGGTGTCTGGATGCTCTGGCACAACCCGAAAGGCTGGGCGATGACACTCGGTGCGGCCGCGTCGTTCGCCGCGCTCGCATCCGGCCCGGCCCGGCTCGGCGTGTTGCTCGGGCTGGCGTTCGGCGTGGCCGCGATGGCGTCGCTGTCGCTCTGGTGTTTCGCCGGGCTGCTGTTCGCGCGCGTGCTGCGCACGGAGCGGCAGTGGCGCTGGCTGAATGCCGGGCTCGGCGCGCTGCTGGTGGCGTCGATCGTGCCGATGTGGCTGCCGTAGCGATGCCGCGCGCGGGGCGCGGCGTGACGTAGCGCGACGCAGCGCCCGCAGTCAGCGCGAACCGGCGCGCGCGGCGCCGGCAGGTTTCCCGCCCGCCCCGGCCGACCACAACGGCAGCTGCAGCGTCGTGACGAAGCTCGCCGCGTGCAGCACGCAAAGCAGGCCGAACGCCCACGCGTACGCGTTCGCCTGCGTGCCGCCGCTCGCCACCGATTCGGCCTGCAGCCGCCACGCGAGGAACAGCGAGCAGATCGTCGTGAACGTCGGGCCACCGAGACGCTGCACGATATTGAGCGAGGTCGTCGCCATCGGCAGGTTGCGCCGCTCGACCGACGCATACGCGGCGGAAATCGACGGCGCGCCGATCGCGCTCTGGCCCATGCCGCGCAGGAACAGCGCGGGCACGAGCAGGATCGGATCGTAGCCGGTCAGCGCGAGAAACACCAACGGCAGCGTCGCGAACAGCGCGAGCAACGCGCCGGCGGCGGCCAGCCGGCGCACGCCGAACCGGCTCGTGAGCGCGCCCATCGACGGGTAGGTGACCAGCATGCCCAGCCCCATCGGCGCGAGTAGCCAGCCCATTTCGCCGGGTGTGCGGCCGCACGCCTGGATCAGGAACACCGGAATCAGCATCTGGCCCGCGAACAGCGCGCCGTTCGACAGGAACTGCGTCGACGCGGCCGCGCCGAACACCTTCCGGCGAAACAGCCCCAGGTCGATCAGCGCGTGGTCGCCCTTGCGCGTTTCGACCCGCAGGAACGCCGCGAGCAACAGCGCGGCCGCGACGATCGCCGCGATGCCGAGCGCTTCGTTGATCCGCTCGATCCCGTACAGGAACAGCACGAGCCCCGGCGACAGCAGCGCGAGGCCGACCCAGTCGAGTTCGCGCGGCTGCGTGTCGTCGCGGTCGCCGGGCAGGAACCGCACGGCCAGCGCGAGCGCCAGCACGCCGACCGGCAGGTTCACGAGAAACAGCCAGCGCCACGACGTGTGCTGCAGGATCGCGCCGGCAACCACCGGGCCGAGGATCGGCGCGAGCAGCACCGGCACGGCCGCGTAGCCGATCACGCGCGCCATCTGCTGGCCGGCGACGCGCGCGATCATCATCTGCGCCATCGGCGCGAGCAGCCCGCCGCTCACGCCTTGCAGCACGCGGAAGGCGATCAGCGAGGGCGCGGACCACGCGAGCCCGCACAGCGCCGACGTGAGCGTGAACGCCGAGAAGCACCACAGATACAGCGCCTTCGCGCCGATCCGGTCGACGAGCCAGCCGTTCAGCGGCAGCACCAGCGTGAGCGCGAGCAGGTAGCCGCTCGTCACCCACTGGATCGTCGCGAGATTCGCGTGCAGGTCGGTCGCGAGACTCGACAGCGACACGTTGATGATCGTCGCGTCGAGCTGCGACAGCAACGAGCCCAGCACCGCGACCGCGCTGACCTTCCAGATCGACGGATCGAGCCGGCCGGCCGCGGGGGCCCGCGCCGGCCGAGTGCGTGGATCGCTCACGCGCCGCGCCGGTCGAGCAGCGCGACGATGTCCTGCGTCGTGCCCGTCTCGCCGAGGCGCGGGAACAGACGCTCGATGCTGTTCACATGCGCATCCGCGTTGAGGTCGGTCATCGCATCGACGGCGAGCGTGACGTTGTAGCCGAGTTCATGCGCCTGCCGTGCGGTCGATTCGACGCCGATGCTCGTCGCGACGCCGGTCAGCACGATCTGCGTGACGCCGGCGGCCTTCAGGTGTGCGTCGAGGTCGGTGCCGGTGAAGGCCCCCCAGGTCTTTTTCGTCACGAGGTGGTCGCCCGGCTGCCGGTTCAGTTCGGGCACGAGTTCGGCCCAGTCGGCCGGGAGCTGTGCCGTGCGCGGCGGTTGCTCGGTGCGACCCGGTGCGCCGCCCGCGACATTGACGAGCACGACCGGCAGGCCGCGGCTGCGGAACGCGTCGAGCAGCGCGCGGGTGTGCGCGATCACCGGTTCGACCGGGTGTGCGGTGGGCAGGGCGACGATGCCTTTCTGCAGGTCGATGACGACGAGGGCCGTGTTCGTGTCGAGACGGGTTGCGCTCATGATGGGACTCAGTGAAAGGGACGAAGGAAGCCGTGCGCGCGAATGCCGCCGGGCGCGCCGGCCGGATTCATTGCTCGCCGATGCGGCGGATCAGCGGGATCGCGGCGGCGAGCGTGGCGATATCTTCGGGATCGAGCTGCTCGATCGCGGCGCCGAGCCATTTGTGTTTCGCGGCGTTGCGCTTGAGCCGCGCGTCGAGGCCGGCCGCGGTCAACCGGAACAGGATCTGGCGGCCGTCGGTCGGATGCGGTTCGCGTTCGACCAGACCGTCTTCCTCGAGGCTGGCAAGCGTCGCCTTCATCGACTGCGGCTTCATCGCTTCGGCGCGCGCGAGGTCGGCGGTCGTCATCGGCCCGTGTCGCTGGAGGCGCGCGAGCGCACTCGTCTGCGACATGCCGAGCCCGCCGGATTCGATCTCGGAGCGGAGTCGGCGGATCAACTGGCCGACCGCGAGGGTCAGATCGGCGGCGACGATATCGGCGGAAACGCCGGATTTGCGTGGCGGGTTCATGCGGCGGATCATAGAACACGACAGTTAAACTTGCAAGTTTAACTGTCGAATCGATCGCCGGATCGCGGTGCGGCTGAAGGGCGGTTACGCGCTGCGGAGCGGGACCGGGACGACCTCGCTGTATCTCGGGGTCGCGTCCTCGTGCAGCAGGTCGCCGAGGTATTGTGCGAGTTCGTCGGCGGCGAGCGCGGACGGAATGTGCAGGTCGGCCGGGCGTCGCTTGCCTTCAGTGCCAAGGTCGAACACGGCCCAGCGGCCGTTCTTGCGGACGACGGCCAGCAGCCTTCCGAATGCGTTGAAGCGGTATTCGTCCTGCATGGCATCGCTCCGTGAGGGTGAACGCGCCGGCCGCCCGTGCGCGCTTACTGGATCGAGCAGGACAGCCAGCGATGGATCTTGATGGCATCGCTCGAGACGCCCGCGCGCGTCGGTGCGCCGAGCAGCACGACCGTTTCGCGGCGGCCCTTCACTCGCATGCGCATCACGACGCCGTGCCCCGACTCGTTGATGAAGCCGGTCTTCTGCAGCCGGATCGGCAGGCGGCGGTAGCGGACGAGCGGGTCGGAATTCACGTACAGCAGCTCGCCGTCGCCCGGGCGCACGGTGGTCGACGTATCCGTCGAGAAATAGCGGATCAACGGATCCTGCGCGGCCGCGCCGACGAGCTTCGCGAGATCCTCTGCCGTCGACACGTTGTGCGGCGACAGGCCGGTCGGCTCGCGGAAGTGCGTATGGCGCATGCCGAGCCGGCGCGCTTCGCGATTCATCGCGTTGACGAACGCGGCGCGTCCGCCCGGATAGTCGCGGCTCAGCGCGGCGGCCGCGCGGTTTTCCGACGACATCAGCGCGATATGGAACATCTCGCGGCGCGACAGTTCCGAGCCGATCTGCAGGCGCGACCCGGTGAACTTGATCGTGTCGCGGTCGTGCGCGGTGACGCGCAGCACGCCGTTCAGCGGACGGTCGGCGTCGCGCGCGACGACGGCCGTCATCAGCTTCGAGATCGACGCGATCGGCCGCACGGTGCGTGCGTTGCGGGCCAGCAGCGGCGTGCCGGAGTCGACGTCGAGCACGTAGGCCGCGCGTGAATGCAGGGCATTGACCGCGCGCGGGTTGTAGCCGCAGCTCGCCATCAGGCGCGGCCTGGCTGCCGGGCGCGGGCGCACGGCGGTCGTGCGCTTGGCGCGACGCTGCTGCGGAGCCGGTGCCGCGTGACGCTTGACCGCCTGGTGCTTCACACGCGGGCGACGATGCTTGACGGCTTTCCTGTTGCGCTGGGCCGGCTTCTTCTTGACGGTTTTCTTGACGGCCTTCGCCGGCGCATGAGCATGCGCGGCGCGCGGCGGCGGATTGCGTGGCGTGGACGACGCGTTCGTCGAGAAGGCGAACATCAGCATCGACAGGGCGACGAGCAGGGTGGTCCGGGCGAGAGGCAGGCGCGCGATGAGGCCGGTCAAGCGAAAGTCTCCTTGTCACGCGTGGCGAAGCTGCGTGAAATGCGTGGGCGGTCAGCGGGATGCGGAAAATTATACGGTCGATCGCGGGGCGATGACGATCGAAGGCGGGAAAAGATGCGCGATTCGGTGAAATCGGGATGCGCTGACCGGTGATTCGAGGAGGGCGCAGCGGCCTGCGCGATTGCGGTCGCTCGATATATGACGCGATACGCGGCGCGATCGTGGATCGATAGCGCCGATGCTCAACGCGGCCAGTTGCGCCGCGACACCACCGCAAAACTGATCGCGATCGAGCCGGTCACAGGGCGCGGCGGCGCGTCGTTCGGCGCGCTCATCGCATCCACCGCATCGCCGAAACGAAAGCGGCGGCCGCGGCCGTCAGCGCGTTCGGCACGTCGTCTCGGCGCGCGCGGATCGGCCGTTGCGGTGCGCTCATCGAGGGCGGCCGGTGCGCACGACGTGTCGTCGGGCGGACATTCACGGACGAGATCAGCAGACATGATGGTCGATTCCTGAAAGGGGATGTCCGTATTGAACGCCATCGCATTCGATCGGTAAAATGAATGTTTCGATCGTTACGATTCCTTTTAAGAATGGAATTGAAACTGCTGCGAACCTTCCTGACGGTCACCGAGCTGAGCCATTTCAGTCGCGCGGCCGATGCGCTGCACATGAGCCAGCCGGCGCTGAGCAAGCAGATCGGCGCGCTCGAGGCGAGCCTCGGCGGCAAGCTGTTCGAGCGCGGCCGGCACGGCGCGGAACTCACCGCGTTCGGCGAGCGTTTCCTGCCCGATGCGCAAGCGCTCGTGCGCGATGCGGACGAGATTCTCACCCGCGCGCGCGAACTGTCGAGCGGGCAACGCGGTCATTTGCGGCTGGGCATCTGCCTGTCGGTGCTGACGCTCGTCCCGAAGCTCGTCGCGGAGTTTCGCAGCCGGAATCCCGGCATTGCCGTCACGTTGAGCGACCTCTCGTCCGCGGAGCAGACGCGTCGGCTCCGCGCGGGCAAGCTCGATGCGGGATTCCTGCGTCTGCCGTCGGACGAAGGGCTGTCGTCGTTCAAGGTGATCGACGAGGCGCTGGCGCTGGCGGTGCCGCCGCATCTCGGCCTGAAGCGCGTGCCGGCCGATCTCGGCACGCTCAACGAGATTGGCTTCATCGCATTGCAGCGCGCACGCGGCCAAGGGTTGGCCGCGCAGGTCGACCGATGGTGCGTCGAGCGCCGTTTCGTGCCGCACGTGACGCAACAGGCCGAGGACGTGCAGTCGGTGCTCGCGTCGGTCGCGGCCGGCGCGGGCGTCGCGTTCATTCCGTCGCGTGCGCAATATCTGCTGCGCGACGCGACGGTATTGCCGCTCGACGGCCGGGACGCGAAGTGGCGCGTCGGGCTCGCGTGGCTGTCGGATCGCGACGATCCCGTCACCACACGCTTCGTGTCGTTCATGCGTGCCGCGATCAAGAATGCATGATGGACGAAGCGGTATAGTGTCCTCAGCCGGCGGCGGTCGTCCGATCGCCAGCCCCAGTCTCGCTTATCAACCGCCATCCATGACTTCAGAATCCGACGACGCCCCGCTCGATCCCGCACTCGTCGCGACGCTCGCGACGCTGAACGACGCCGCGAGCGATCCGGCCGGCAAGACCTGGTCGTTGCCGAAGATCGCGAAACGCGCGCAACTGCCGATGAGCACGCTGCGCCGCGTGCTGACGCAGCTCGACGCCGCGGGCCTGAGCGCGACGACCTTGAACGAGGACGGCACCGGCAGCGCCGCGCTGACCGACGAAGGGCGCGCGGTGTGCGCGCAACTGTTCGGCGCGAACGACGCGCAATGAAAAACGGGCCGCTGGAAGCGGCCCGTCGTCTTGCGGTTCGACACGCGGCGTCGATGCGCTACCACCGCACCGTCACGCCGCCCATCACCGAATGATCGTAGGTCTGGTCGTTCAGCCCGCGCCGGTAGCCGAGGTCGAGATCGAGCCACGGCTTCGGCGAATAGATCGCGCCCGCGATCACGAAGGCGGGATTCGCGCCGGCACCGCTTGCCGTGTGGCGCGACGTGCCGATGTCGGCCACGATCTGCAGCGTGTCGGTCGCCTTGTAGATCGCCGCGCCCGACACGGCCCAGATCGACGTCAGGTCGCCCTGGCGATTCGGCTGGACCGTCATGCCCGCATTCGCGAGGAACGCAAACCGTGCGACGTCGAGCTGCGCGAGCAGCGTTGCGCCGGCGCCCACGCGGCCGGTGCCGAGCCCGCGCCGGTCGTTGCCGGTCGGCGTCGTCAGTTTCGGCTTCAGCGCGATCGACAGCGGGCCGCGCTCGACGAAGCGCCATTTCATGCCGATCTCGATATCGCCGATTCCGGCGCCATTCTCGTCGGTGCGTGTCTGCAGATGCGTGTAAGGCGCGTTCACGTAGAGATCGACGTGCTCGCCGAAGCCGCGCGTGAGCGTCGCGTTCCACAGCTGGTGGCGGCCGTTTTCTTCCTGTTTCGAGGTTTCCTCGGCGTTGAACTCGAACTGCCAGTTCGCGTTGCCTTGCGTGCCCGTATCGTCGCTGACGAGCGGATGGGTGGCGAACGCGTCGAACGGCGCGAGGAAGGCGCTCGCGGCTGCGAGCGGAAGCATTCTTTTCATGGGAGATCACCTGTCGTGCGTGGCGTGCCTGCCGGCCCGCGCGGATGGCGCGGGCCGGCACGACGCCTTCAAGCGGGGACGCTCAGAACCACTGCTTGTAGCGGCGCACGTAGATCGTCTTGACGATCTGCGCGAGCAGGATGTAGCCGACCATCGTCGCGGCGAGCCACAGCCAGAAGGTGCCCGGCAGGTGCATGAAGCCGAGCGATTCGGCGAACGGCGAGAACGGCAGCCAGCAGCCGATCGCGATCGCGGTGAACGTCGACAGCAGCACCGGCAGCGCGGCCGTGCTCTGCAGGAACGGGATCTTCTGCGTGCGCAGCAGGTGCACGACGAGCGTCTGCGAGACCAGGCTCTCGATGAACCAGCCCGAGTTCATCACGATCTGGCCGCCGGTGCCGCCGTTCAGGTGATACATCGCACCCGCGCCGAACACGGTCCACATCAGGATGTAGGTCGTGATGTCGAACACCGACGACGTCGGTCCGACCCACAGCATGAAGCGGCTGATGTTGCCGGCTTCCCACTTGCGCGGCTTCTTCAGGAACTCGGGATCCATCTTGTCCCACGGCAGCAGCATCTGCGACGTGTCGTAGATCAGGTTCAGCACGAGCAGCTGCGTCGCGAGCATCGGCTCCCACGGCAGGAACGCGCTGGCGACGAGCACCGAGAACACGTTGCCGAAGTTCGAGCTGGCCGTCATGTTCAGGTACTTCAGGATGTTGCCGAACGTCTCGCGGCCCTTGATCACGCCTTCCTCGAGCACCATCAGGCTCTTTTCGAGCAGGATGATGTCGGCGGTTTCCTTCGCGATGTCGGCGCCGCTGTCGACCGAGATGCCGACGTCTGCGTCGCGCAGCGCGGGCGCATCGTTGATGCCGTCGCCGAGGAAGCCGACCGTGTGGCCGTTCGCCTGCAGCGCCTTGACGATGCGCGCCTTCTGCAGCGGCGTGAGCTTCGCGAACACGGTCGTGCGTTCGACGACTTCCGCGAGCGTCGCGTCGTCGAGCGCTTCGATTTCCGTACCGAGAATCGGCTTGCCGGGCTCGAGGCCGACCTGGCGGCACACCTTCATCGTGACGATCGGGTTGTCGCCCGTCAGCACCTTCACCGCGACGCCGTTTTCGCGCAGCGCCGCGAGCGCCGGCGCGGCCGATTCCTTCGGTGGATCGAGGAAGGTCAGGAAGCCGCGCACGACGAGGTCGCGTTCGTCGGCGGTGCGGTACTGCTCGCGCTCGTCGCCGCGCGGGATCGTGCGCGTGGCGAGCACGAGCACGCGGAAGCCATCCTCGTTGTACGCGCTGGCCTGTTCGAGCAGCCGCTTGCGCGCGACGAAGTCGAGCGGGCGCACGCCGTCCTCATCCTGCACGTGCGTGGAGACGGCCAGCATTTCCTCGACCGCGCCCTTGCAGATCAGCAGGTGCGTGCCGCGCGTGTCCTCGACGACGACCGACAGGCGGCGCCGCACGAAGTCGAACGGCAGTTCGTCGATCTTCTTGTAGCCCTGCGGCTTCACGCGCTCGCCGATCTCGTCGGCACGCGCGACGACCGCGATGTCGATCAGGTTCTTCTGGCCGCTCTGGTGGAAGCTGTTCAGCCAGCCGAGCCGCAGGATCTCCTCGTCCTTGTAGCCCGACAGGTCGAGGTGATGCTCGAGGATGATCTTGTCCTGCGTGAGCGTGCCGGTCTTGTCGGTGCACAGCACGTCCATCGCGCCGAAGTTCTGCACCGAGTTCAGCCGCTTGACGACGACCTTGCGGCGCGCCATCGCAACCGCGCCGCGCGCGAGGTTCGCGCTGACGATCATCGGCAGCATCTCCGGCGTGAGGCCCACGGCCACCGCGAGGGCGAACGTGAGCGCGCTCAGCCAGTCGCCCTTGGTCAGCCCGTTGATCATGAACACGATCGGCACCATCACGAACATGAACTTGATCAGCAGCCAGCTCACGCTCGCGACGCCGCGGTCGAAGCTCGTCTCGATGCGCTTGTGGCTCACGACGTTGCGCGCGAGCGAGCCGAAGTAGGTGTCCTCGCCGGTCGCGACGACGACGGCCGTCGCCGTGCCGCTGACGACGTTGGTGCCCATGAAGCAGACATTCTCGAGATCGAGCAGCGATGCCGACGTATCGGTCGCGGAGTCGGCCGCGCGCGTGCCGGCGGATTTGCCGGCGACCGCGCCGAGCGTGTCGTACTTTTCGACGGGCAGCGCCTCGCCGGTCAGCACGGCCTGGCTGATGAACAGGTCGCGCGACGCGAGCAGGCGCACGTCCGCCGGGATCATGTCGCCGGCCGACAGGTGCACGATGTCGCCGGCCACGACTTCGCGCATGGGCACCTCGCGGCGTGTCGGCTCGGACGTGTCGGTCATGGCACGCTGCACGGTGGCCGTCGTGCGGACCATCGCCTTCAGCTTCTCGGCCGCGCGCAGCGAACGGAATTCCTGCACGAAGCGCAGCAGCGCGCTGATCGTGACCATCGTCAGCAGGATCGTCATGCCGACGTAATCGCGATCGTCGGGCGCCGCGAAATAGACGTCGGTGAAGAAGCTGATGGCGGCGAGTACCAGCAGCACGTAGACGAACGGGTTGTGGAACGAGAGCAGCAACTGGCGGGTCCAGTGCGGCGGCTCGTCGTGCGCGATTTCGTTCGGGCCGTAGTGCTGCAGGCGGTCGGCAGCCTGGTCGTAGGTGAGGCCGCGTGTGCTGGTGTTCAGCGACTTCAGCGTGTCGTCGAGCGGACGGGCCGCTTCCTGCGCGGCGCGCATGATGCGCGGATCGTTCTGCTGGGCGCCGCCGGCCTTGATGAAGCCGCGCTGTTTCTTGTGCGATGTGTTGTGTCGTGTCGTCATGAGTCGCTCCTTGCGCACGAGGCGGCGGGCGGGGAGCGACCGTGACGTTATCGACGCACGAGCGCTCCCCGCCGCGTCGCGTCAGGCGCGATCGGCTGTGGGTCGGTGAAGGCGGGAACGCTCGCCGGCGCGGGCGGTGCGGCCGGAGGGGCGGTGCGCGGCGTCGCACCGGCGAGCGGTAATCGACTACTGTCGTCTGAGTTCATCTGTACTCCTGTCGGTTGCGGATAGTCGGCACGGGCGATCGACGGCGACGCACGCACGAAGGCGCGCGGCCGTACGGCACGCGAACGGAGAACGCACGCGGCTGACGCTGCGCGCAACACGAACGCACGCGCGCGACGGCGCATCGCGTGCATTCGACAATCATGAAAATTCGGCGGGAGATCTGGCCAGTCAAGTCAGGCCGGAAGGACGCCGCATCCTGCTTCCCGGGATGCGGCAGAAGACGAGGCTCTGCGCGTGTTCCTCAGGCAGCAGTCAAGTTGGTCGAGGACCAACTACAACTCGCATCGGTGTTCACAGAACACTCCATGTAATTAGACGGGAGCGATGGTAATGGGTCGCTGTGCGAAGCGTCAACCCTTTTGTCAGTCGTTATTTCGAGAAACGTAATCGGGGTGATGGGTGCGCGGCGCGCGGTCGGATCGACGCCAATGAAACGGCCGCGCGCATGCAATATCGGCATGCGCGCGGCCGGGTCCAGGCAGCGGGGGACGTATCAGTGGGCCGATGCGACGGCGGCCCCTGCATCGAGGATGCCCGAGCCTGCCGGCATCGCGGTGCACGACGTGCCGGCCGCGAGCTTGGTCGTGCGCGTGCCGCCCTGCAGCTTCTGCTGGATTTGCGCGGGCGTGAGGTTGCCGTTTACCGACAACATCAGCGCGGCAACCCCCGTCACTTGCGGCGTGGCGAGGCTGGTGCCGTTCGCGAGGCCGTAGGTGTCCGAGCCCGGGGTCGTCGTGCCGGTATTCGACGTCGACAGGATATTGACGCCCGGTGCGCTCAGCGAGACATCGGGGCCGAAATTGCTGAACGACGCGCGGCGGCCGGTCGCGTCGGTGGCGCCGACGCTGATCACGCCGCGGCAGTTCGCGGGCTGGTCGAGCCCGGTCGACAGGCCGTCGTTGCCGGCGGCGACGATGACGGTCACGCCCTTCGCGGTCACGTCGTCGATGGCCTGCTGGAACGTCGTGCTGCACGCGCCGATACCACCGAGGCTCAGGTTGATGACCTTCGCGGGGCGCGGGTTGTTCGGCACGCCGTTCACCGCGATGCCGGCGGCCCAGCGCATCCCGTCGGCGATGTCGCTCGTCGTGCCGCCGCACTTGCCGAGCACGCGCACCGGCAGGATCTGGCCGAGCCACGACACGCCGGCGATGCCGGTGCCGTTGTTGGCGGTCGCGCCGATCACGCCCATCACGCGGGTGCCGTGCCAGCTGCTGTCGCTCGGCTGGCTCGCGCAGTGATAGTACGGACCGTTGACGTTGTCGAGCTCCTGCTGCGTGACCCAGTCACCCGGGTCGGTTGCGTCAGGGCTGCGGGTCAGGCCGTTGTTGCTGGTGTTGACGTTGCTGATGAAGCTGTAGCCGGACAGCAGGTTGCCGACGAGGTCGGCGTGCGGCCGGTAGCCCGTGTCGAGCACCGCCGTGACGACGGTCGGCGAACCCTTGGTCGCGCTCCATGCGGGCGGCAGGTCGATCCCGGCGGTCGGGTCGGACAGGTACCACTGCTGGCTGTAGAGCGGGTCGCTCGGCGTGTCGCGGATCTGCATCGGATGATCCGGTTCCGCGTAGTCGACGTCCGAATCGGCTGCGAATGCCTGCGCGAGCGCGGCGGCATCGGTGGCGGCCATGCGCTGGCCGAGCGACAGCACGCTCGCGCCGTTCGAGATCGTCCGTTCGACCTGTACGTTCACCGGCGTTTGCCCGACCGTGCTCGCATACGCACGTGCGCTGCCGGCGACCGGCGCCGTCCAGCGCGTCAGC
Source organism: Burkholderia sp. Se-20373 (assembly GCF_017104705.1). NCBI lineage: Bacteria > Pseudomonadati > Pseudomonadota > Betaproteobacteria > Burkholderiales > Burkholderiaceae > Burkholderia > Burkholderia sp. Se-20373. Next base: position 24,176 of record NZ_JAAGPH010000035.1, read on the forward strand.
GAGCGCTGGATCACCGCGTCGAGCCGCGTCCCGTTGTCGATGGCGGCCATCGCACGCGTGGCCGTCAGCGTCTTCAGCTTGACGATCAGGTGATCGATCGGCGGTTCGGTCGGCGCGGTCTGCGCGGCCATCTGCACGGCGGCTTGCTGCGTCGTGCACGCATTGCTGCCGGAAGACGCGGGCGGGGCCGTGGGATTGGAGGGCGCGGGTGACGGCGCGGGGGCAGGCGCTGCGTTGGAAGAAGACGGGTTGCTGCCGTCGCCGCCGCCTCCGCCGCCGCAACCGGCGAGGGGCAGGAGGGCGGCGGCGGACAGCATGCCGGCGAGCATGCGCGCATGTGCGGAGCGCGCCAGCGCAAGATTGAAACGCTTGGTTCTCATGTTGAAACTCGATCCTCGTAGATAACCGTCGTGCCGGCGGTGGCGCTGGTCCGGCTGACCCGGACCTTGTCTTTTTTGTCTGACGGTTGCAGCCAGGTTGCTGCGACGCGCCATGCACTGGGTAACGGCCTGCGCGGCGGCTTCTTGAGTGCGTTTCACGAGAAAAACCGGGGCGGGCGCAAACGATTACGTTGCTGCTCTGCAGCATGAACGCGTGTTTGGAACGCGTGGCACAGAAGGTGGGGCGAGTCCGTGCGCGGCCGGTCGGGCGACACGTGCGGCGCGGGCGCGTTTGCGCGGTACGGAAAACATCTTTCACGGCCCGGCCGCGCTGGAAGGTTGATTACGCTTTCCCTGATGCGACGCGAATTTTGTCGGGCGTACGATCGCGATTCGACCAACGTTTCGTCAGGAGAAAAGCATGGATCGCCGCTTACGCTGGCTGGCCGTCGCGCTGTCCTGTGCGCTGGCGGGCGCCGCGCACGCGCAGGCCCTCACCGGCACGCTGAAGAAGATCAAGGACACGGGCGTCGTGTCGCTGGGCATTCGCGAATCGTCGGTGCCGTTCTCGTATTCGGACAACCAGCAGAAGAACATCGGCTATTCGCGGGACATCGCGTCGCGCATCATCGATCAGTTGAAGGCGGAACTGAACGCGCCGAATCTCGCCGTGAAAGAAATCCCGATCACGTCGCAGAACCGGATTCCGCTGTTGCAGAACGGGACGATCGATTTCGAATGCGGATCGACGACGAACACGCTCGAACGGCAGAAGCAGGCCGCGTTCTCGAACAGTATCTTTCTTTATGGCATCCGCTTCAGCACGCGCAAGGATTCCGGCGTGAAGGACTTCGCGGACCTGGCCGGCAGGACGGTCGCGACGACGGCCGGCACGTCGGACGAGCGCCTGCTGCGCAAGCTCAACGAAGAGAAGGCGATGAACATGACGATCATCAGCGCGAAGGATCATGCCGAAGCGTTCATGAACGTCACGACCGGGCGCGCGGTGGCGTTCGTGATGGACGAGCCGCTGCTGTACGGCGAGATCGCGAAGGACCGCAACCCGGGTGCGTACACGGTGACGGGCACGCCGCTCGTCCACGAGAACTACGCGTGCATGATGCGCAGGGACGATCCGGCGTTCAAGCACGTGGTCGACGGCGTGATCGCGAAGATGCAGACGTCGGGCGCGGCCGAGAAGCTGTACAACCAGTGGTTCACGCAGCCGATTCCGCCCAAAGGCGTGAGCCTCGACTATCCGCTGTCGGCGGAAATGAGGCAGCTGTTCAGGAATCCGACGGATCAGGCGCAGTATTGACGGGATGCGGGACTGATCGACGTTCTGCAATGAAACACCGCCGGCGCGTGCCGGCGGTGTCGACAGCGCAGCGGGGCGAAATGCGCCATACACGCATGTGCGGCCCGCGTGGGGCCGGGACGCCGGGCCGGCCCGGGTTGCCACCCACCGCGATGCTCTCGCGGCGAGCACTACCGCGCCGTTAGCGGATTTCCGCGCATGCCGCAATCGGCATTCAACCTCGTCCACGCCAGGGGAATCCGGCTGCGCGGCGCGACAACGGGCACAATACGGGATTCGCCACGGCGCACGCGTGTTCGTCATTCGAACATCGCACGGCTGCGCCGCTGCTGTCCGACCTCCTTCCCCGTCGTCATGAACGCCACGCTCACTCCCGCGCGCGAGTCGAATTCGCCGCGTTTCCTGCTGTTCCTGATCTGCCTGTTCGCGTCCGCCGGCCAGCTCGCGATCGACATCTACGTGCCCGCGCTGCCCGACATGGCACGTTCGTTCGCCACCACGCCGCAGGCGATCCAGTCGAGCGTGTCCGGCTATATGGCGGCCTACGCGCTCGGCCAGCTGATTTTCGGGCCGGTCGCCGATGCCTACGGGCGCAAACGCGTGCTCGCGTTCGGGCTCGTGATCTATACGATCGGCTGCCTGCTGTCGCTCGGCGCGCAGAACCTGGAGACGTTCGTGCTCGCGCGCTGCCTGCAGGGCTTCGGGATCGCGACCACCAACCTGCTCGCGAAGGCGATCATCACCGATTCGTTCTCCGGCCAGGCGCTGATGCACGCGTTTACGTACATGTCGATCGCGTGGGGGCTCGCGCCGATCGTCGCACCGGTGATTGGCGCGCACCTGCAGGAATGGTTCGGCTGGCGCGCGTGCCTCGTGTTCCTGCTCGTGTACTCGCTGGTGATGTGGGCGCTGCTGTGGCGATACCGCGAAACCTTGCCGAAACCGGTGCATCTCGAGCCGCGCACGCTGATGACGAATGCGGGCAAGGTGCTGGCGAGCCCGGTGTTCCAGAGCTGCTTCCTCGCACAGGGGCTGTGCTACAGCATCCTGCTCGTATTCAACATCGTCGGGCCGTTCATGGTGCAGACCACGCTGCACAAGCCGCCGACCTTCTTCGGCTATCTCGCGCTCGGGATCGGGCTCATGTATTTCCTCGGCGGCCTGTCGAACCGGATTCACCGGCCTGGGCTGCCGAGCGCCGAGCAACGGCTGCGCATCGGCGCGCGCGTGATGGCAGGCGCGTCGGTCGCGATGCTGGTGCTGGCGCTGACCGTCGGGCTGCGCGTATGGACGCTCGCGACGCCCGTGCTCGTGATGGGCTTCTGCGCGGGCGCGATGTATCCGACGCTGATGGCCAAGGGCAATTCGCTGTTTCCGCATATCGCCGGCCTGACGAGCGCGATCCTCGGATGCGCGCTGCTGCTGGTGTCGTCCGCGATGATGGGGCTGGCCGGCTTCGTGTCGATTCACGTGCTGACGCCGCTCGCGGTGTTCTTCGTCGTGCTGTCGTGCATCGTCGTGTGGATGGTCACCAAGCTGTTGCGGTACCTGTCGCAGCAGCAGGCCCAGGCCGCGCCCGTCGTGTGCGGGCGCGGGGAGGCCGTGTAAGTGCCGCCTGTCGACCAGGCCGTGAGCCCGATCCTGCTGAACCGCGTCGCCCGAACCGACGCCGCCGACCTGATCGCCGCCAGTTGCGCGAGCCGGAGCCACCATCTTCCGTGGGTCGATTCGTTCACCGACCAGGCGGGTTTCGACCAGTGGTTCGGCCGCTGCCTGACGGGGCCGAACGTCGGCCTCGTCGCGCGCGAACGCACGTCCGGGGCGGTAGTCGGCGTGGTGAACCTCAACGAGATCGTCGGCGGCGTGTTCCAGAGCGCATATCTCGGGTACTACGGGATGGTGGAATTCAGCCGTACGGGACTGATGACCGAAGCCCTGCGCGCGGCGATCGGCATCGCGTTCGGCGAACTCGGGCTGCATCGGCTCGAAGCGAACATCCAGCCCGGCAACCACGCGTCGATTGCGCTGGTCCGGCGGCTCGGTTTCACGAAAGAGGGGTTTTCGCCGCGCTATCTGCGCATCGGCGGCGAATGGCGCGACCACGAACGGTGGGCGCTGCTTGCCGACGGCGAGCCGGAAGCGCGCACCTGACGGCCGATACCCGATACCGGGCGATCTTCTTCCCGCCACCGGCCGCTTATAGCGGATGCGCCGCGCCGGCCTGCGTCAGCAGCGATACGGCCGCCGGATCCGGCATCCCGTTCGAGTCGATTGCACCGGCTTTCGCGAGAGCGGCGAGATCGCTGTCGACACCCGGTTGCCCGACCGTGAACGATGTGGTCAGGAACGCCGGCGCCGCGAACGCCACCGAATAGCGCTGCTGCAGGTTCGTCACCACGGCCGATTGCGCGGCCTGCACGGTGTTCGCGCTGTTCATCGCCTGCTGGTAGCGCGAATTCCCCTGGAAATTGCCGATCAACGTCGCCGTGTTCGTGCCGAGCTGGGCGGCGAGATAGACCAGCATCAGCTCGGTCTCGGGTGTCGTGTTGAACGTGCCGCCCGCGTATGCGAGCGAATGCAGGCTCGTGCCGCCGGACGTCACGGTGATCACGCACGGCAGCGCGGCATTGACCGTCACGTTGTAGTTGCCGCCGCCGTCCGTCAGCGTCGTCGCCGACCCTGCCGCGCAACTGACCGTTACCTGCGCGCTGGCGAGTGCGCCGCCCGTCGCGGCCGTGCCGGAAAGCGCGACCGTCTGCGTGTTGTTGTTGAAGCAGGCATCGACGCCGAAGCAGGCATCGCCGTTGCACGCCTGAAGCGTCGCGAGGGTGGCGACGCAAAGGGCGCCCAGCGCGGGGCGGATGAAACGGCCGGGGTGAATGTTCATGGTCGCGGGCCTTGAGGAGAGTGGGGCAACCGGTGAGCGCCGAAAATGCGGCGCCGTTCCTATTCTAGGTCCCGAATCGGGGCGCTGCCTGGCCGTTTGGCATGCTGCCGTCGAGCAAGTCGTGCGCCGGGCCGTTGTGCCGGCGGCGGGCGTCAGTCGTGCGGTGAGCGTGCCGGCGCCATCACGTAGGCGAGCAACAGGCAACCCCGGCTCACGCATTCACCCACTCAGGGCTTCCGCGCCGCCGCCTTCGCGAACGCGCCGCGCACTTCGAAGCTGATCGTATCGGCCACGTTGCCACGCGCGTCGACGAGTTCGAGCCGGTGCCGGCCCGGCCACGGCATCCACGCGATGCGATCGGCATGCCCGATCACCTTGTCGTCGAGCCGCCACGCGAACCTCGTCGCGCGCCCGGCCGAGCGTTCGAACCAGATCCGCTGGTTCTTCGGCGGAATGTCCGGATCGATCGCGAAGATCGTGCCGTCGGTCGGCGTGCCGATCGTCAGCGGCGCGCGCGCGCCGTCCTTGCCCGGCGTGACGGGGGCGGCGAGCCGGATCGTGTCGACCGCCGTTCCCGCGATGAACCACTCGTTGCGCGACGGTTCGATATCGCGTTCGAACGTGATGCGGCGCGTCTCGACGCCGGCCGGCGCGCGCGGCGCACGGCTCGGCTGGTCCCGGTGCAGGTAGCCCACGACGGCCGACCACACGGGCGACGCGCCCGTGACGCCCGACACGTCCCACATCGGCGAGCCGTCCGCATTGCCGACCCACACGCCGACCGTATAGCGCGACGTGAAGCCGACGGTCCAGTTGTCGCGCATGTCCTTGCTGGTGCCGGTCTTGACCGCCGAGAAGAAGCGCGTCGCGAGCGGATTGTCGAAGCCGAACGTACGTACGCGCGCGTTGTTGTCGGAGAGGATGTCGGTCACGACGAAGCTGGCCGCGTCGCTGAACACGCGCGTGCCGTCGGCTGCGCGGGCGGGTGACGCGGCCGATGCGCCTGCTGCACCGGACGCCGGAGCCGGCACGTCGATGACCTTGCGGGCCACGCCGCCGTTCGCGAGCGCGCGGTACGCGTTGGTCAGCGACAGCAGCGTGACGTCCGCGCTGCCGAGCGCGAGACTGAAGCCGTAGTAATCGCCTTCCTGCGCGAGCGGCAGGCCGAGCGCGGTCAGCGTGCGCGCGAAGCGGTGCGGCGTGACGAGCACGAGCGTGCGCACGGCCGGCACGTTCAGCGAGCCGCCGAGCGCGCTGCGCACGCTCACCCAGCCCTTGAAATCCTTGTCGTAGTTCTGCGGAATGTACAGGCCGCCCCCGGCGGCGAGGTTGATCGGCGCATCGTCGAGCAGCGACGCGGCCGTCAGCCGTTTCTCGTCGATCGCCTGCGCATACAGGAACGGCTTGAGCGTCGAGCCGGCCTGGCGCGGCGCGAGCACGGCATCGACGTCGCGCGCGCCCGACAGCGCGCCGGACGAGCCGACCCACGCGCGAATCTCGCCGGTCGCGTTGTCGATCACGACGACCGCGCCGTCCTGCACGTTGCGCCGGTGCGCGGGCGCGTTGAGTTCGGTCAGCGCGCGCACCAGCGTGTCGCGCGCGAAGCGCTGCAGCGGCGCATCGAGGGTCGTGCGGATCTGCGCGCCGGCCGTTGGCCGGGCCTCGGCCGCGATGCGTCGCGCGAAGTGCGGGGCGAGGGCGGCGCCGTCGTCGCGCGCGGCACTGGCCGGGCGCGCGATGACGAGCTGTACGTAGCCGTCGAGCGACGCGCAGGCCTGCTCGGCATGCATGTCGTGCAGGATCCGGCATGCGCGCTCGGCGACTTTTGCGGGTGTTGCGTTGGGCGCGCGCACGAGCGCGGCCGCGATCGCGGCTTCGCGTGCATCGAGGCCCGACGGTGCCTTGCCGAACAGTACCTGCGACAGCGCGGCAAGGCCGATCGTCTCGCCGCGGAACGGCACGAGGTTCAGGTATGCCTCGAGCACCTGGTCCTTGCGCCAGCCGCGTTCGAGCAGCAGCGCGTTGACCGCCTGCGACGCCTTCTGCGGCAGCGAGCGCTGGCCCGAGCGGCGCGGCGAATCGCTGAGCAGCCCGGCGAGCTGCATCGTGACGGTCGATGCGCCGCGCGTGCGCTCGTTCCACAGATTGCCCCACGCGGCGCCGGCGATGCCGCGCCAGTCGACGCCGCTGTGCTCATAAAAGCGCTTGTCTTCGGACACGACGATCGCCTCGCGAAACGCGGGCGACACGTCGGCGAGCGACACCCAGTCGCCGCGCCGTTCGGTGAGGTCGACGCGCGTGCGCTGCAGCGGCGTGCCGTCGCGCGCGAGCAGCACCCAGTCGGAGCTGCGCCAGTTGCGACGCACGTCGTCGTAGCTCGGCAGCGCATGCGCGACGAGCGGTGCGGCCAGCACGATGGCGACGAATACGCGGCCGGCGAAACGCGCCGGCCGCGGCAAACCCTGATCGATCATCGCTTGCTCGTTACTTGCCCGCTTCGGCCGGTTTCACGGTCATCGGCGGGTTCGGCCACAGGCCGTACACGGACGGCGCATACAGCGCCTCGACACGCGTCGGCGGCAGCCCGAACGTGCCGACGTTGTTCAGCCGCACCGTGTACTCGACCGAGAATTTGCCCTTCGGCAGATAGTCGTAGTACGCGCGGTAGCCGTCGAAATCGCGCTCGATGAACGCCGGCCACGCACCGTCCGGCGTCTTCTCGCCCTGCGTCGCCGCTTCGGAGTCGCGGCCGAGGCCCGAACCGAGGATCGTCGAACCGGCCGGCACCGGATCGTTGACGACGACCCACGTCATGTCGCTCTGCGCATCGACGTCGAGATGCACGCGCACGACGTCGCCGCGCGTCAGCACGCCCTTGACGGCGGGTGATACGGGCGTGACGGTCTTCGTGATCCGGTAGCCGGCCGCGAACGGCGAACGCAACGGTACCGCCGCGAGGCTCTCGATCGTGGCCCACGGGCGGCCCGTGCCGTCCTGCGTGACCGACAGCGTGGCCGGCGCCTGCGACGCGCGCGGCCACGGCAGCATCACGCTGCGGGCCGCGGCGGCGCGGGTGGCCGGGGTTGCCGACGCCGGCGCCTGCGGGTCGGCGGCCGCCGGTGCCGCTCCTTGCGACCACGAGATCGTGCGCGCGTCGCCGCCGAGCGCGACCTTCGTCGCGCCGGTGACCGGCGTGCTCTCGTATGTGCGCGAGAAGCGCTCGACCGCGAGCAGGCCGAGCGCATTCGACGTCGTGGTCTGCCATGCGCCCTGGCGTTGCAGCGCGAGCAGGCCGGCCGTCACGCGCGGCATCTCGTCCTTCCACGCCGGGTCGCCCGCGAATTCCAGCGCGAGACGTGCCGCGTTGGTCTCGTTGCTGGTCATCAGCCACCACAGGTCGTCGTCGCGGGCGGTCGAGAAGACGAGCTGCGTGCCCTGATACGTGAGGCGTGCCCGGAGGATCTGTTCGACCTGCGCGCGTTTCTCGTCGCGTTGCGGGATGTCCTTCACGCGCGTCAGGATCGCGTGATAGTCGATCACCGCGGAAGTCGGCCACTGGTTCGGCGCGATCTCGATCGAGCCGAGCATGCGGCCCTGCGCGGCGCCGTAGCGCGACAGCGCCTCGATCGCGGCCAGCTTGCGCAGGTCGCGGTCCTGGCGCGGCGCCCACGCGTTGCGCTCGAGGCGGCCGTCGACGAAGCGCACGAGCCCGGCCTCGAGCTGCGTACGCAGGTCTTCAGGCAGCGCGAAGCGCGGGTCGAGACGGCTTGCCTCGTCGGACACCACGAGCAGGTACGACGACAGCGTCGCGCTTCCGGCGTGCGAATCGTCGGACGACGGCGGGAAGTAGCTTGCGAGCCCTTCGCTGTCGAGATAGACGGGCATGCGTGCGATCAGCGCCTGCCATTGCGCGGGGTCGCGCAGGCCGATCGCGCGCGACGTCTGCTGTTCGAGGCAGCGGTACGGATAGCGCTCGAACCAGCGTTTCACGCCGGGCAGCCCGTCGGCGAGCTTCGACTGCAGCGACACGGCGATGCCGCCGCGTGGCAGGCCTTGCGCGTTGTTCGCGGCGCCGGCCGGGGAGGCGATCGGCACCGTCAGCGTGCCGTCGACTTGCGCGAGCGTCGCCTGCTGAACCGTGACCGGGAGCGCGGGCACGACCTTCTGCGCGACCGCCAGCGCGTCGGCCGCGCGCTTGCCGCCTTGCTCGGCCGCTTCGATGCGCCAGTTCAGCGCACCGGCCGCGTCGAGCGCCTGCTCGGGCACGGTGATCGTCCACGCGACCTCGGCGGCCGTGTTGGCCGCGAGCGAGACCGTCTGCGGCGCGACTTCGAGGCCCGTCACGCGCGGCGTCACGACGACCTGCATCGCGCGGTCGGTCGTGTTGCGCAGCGTGACCTGCGCGCGGAACGCGTCGCCTTCGCGCACGAGCGGCGGCAGGCCGGAGATCAGCTGCAGATCCTGCGTGCTGCGGATCGACGTGCTGCCGGTGCCGAAGCGGTCGGGGCCGACCGCCGCGATCGCGACGATCCGGAAGCGCGTGAGCGCGTCGTTCAGCGGCACCTCGACGGTCGCGCTGCCGTTCGCATCCAGCGTCACGCGCGGATTCCACAGCAGCAACGTGTCGAACAGCTCGCGCGTCGGCGCGCTGCCGCCACCGCCGCCCGCCGGCACGGCCTTGCGGCCGAAGTGGCGGCGGCCGACGATTTCCATCTGTGCCGTGGATGTCTCGACGCCGTACGCGCGTCGCCGCAGCATCGCGTCGAGCAGGTCCCAGCTGTTGTTCGGCATCAGTTCGAGCAGCGCCTCATCGACGGCCGCGACCGCGATCTGCGTGCCGGCCGGTGCGGGCTGGCCGTTGGGCAGTGTGACCTTCACGTGCGCCTGCGCCTTGCTGCGCACCGTGTAGCGCGTCGCGTCCGTCGTCACGGTCACGCCGAGACGGTGCACGCCCGTGCCGACCTTGATTTCGCCGAGACCATAGCGGAACGCGGGTTTCGACAGGTCGACGAACGCGGTCGGCGCTTCATAGTGACGGCCTTCGCGCCAGAACGCGCGCGCCCATTCGACCGGCGCCTTCCAGCCCCACGTGAAGAACGAGTACCACGGCACCTCGCGAATCCGGCCGCGCAGCGCGAGCACCGACACGTAGACGTTCGGCCCCCACGATTCGTCGACTTTCAGGTCGACCGTCGGATTCTTGCCGTTCAGCTCGACGATGTGCGTTTCCATCACGCCGCCGCGTTCGACCGCGACTAGCGCGGTCGCGTAGCGGAACGGCATGCGCACCTGGAAGCGGGCGGTTTCGCCCGGTTCGTACGCGGTTTTCTCGGGGATCACGTCGATCCGGTCGGTGTTGTCGCCGCCGAACCAGAGCTCGTCCTCGCGCGTGACCCACACCGACGTCGACGCGTTCGACGCGCGGCCGTCGCCGTCCTTGGCGACCGCGATCAGCTGCACGTTGCCGGCCTGCTCGAGCGTCGCGTCGCAGGCCATGCGACCCTTGTCGTCGGTCTTGCCCGAGCACAGCACGCCGAGGTCGCGCGTGTCGCTCTTGTTGTCGTACGCATAGAAGCCGCCGACCATCCGCTTGCGCGACGACGTCGTGATGCGCGCGATGCCCTTGATCTCGATCGGCACGGACGCGCGCGGCTTGCCTTGCAGGTCGACCGCCAGTGCCTGCACGGGCACGCGCTGGCCGACCGATACCCAGCGGCCCGCCTTGATGCCGGCCACGACGGCAGCCGGCCACAGGATCGTGTCGCCGCGAATCGTCTGCACTTCGCCGTTCGGGTCGGCGAACGTCGCTTCGAGCGCGATGCGCTTCGGTGCGTCGACGTCGGGCAGGCCCTTCAGCGTGACCGAGCCCGCACCGTTGCGGTCGAGCGTCAGCGGCAGCTTGTCGGCGATCAGCTTCGTCGCGTCGGGATCGTTGTTCGATGCCGACGCGTTGTCGCCGTCCTGCGAATCGTCGTCGGCGTTGCCGTCGCTCTTGTCGGCGCGATACGGCGTGAAGCTGAAATCGTCGAAGCGATCCGCGAACGGCGGCGACGCCCACTTCATCAGCGCGGACACCTGCACCGGCAGGTTCGATGCGCCGCCGCCCGACACGTAGTCGATCTGTACCGCGAGCGGCGCTTCCTTCACGGCGACGAGCGGGCTCTTCTGCGCGTCGCGCGCGCCGATCGACCCCTTCAGCACCGGCAGGCGGAACGCCTCGACGCGGAAGCTGCCGCTGTAATAGGTGGCGGTCGGTGCGTCTTCCGGGCCGCCTTCGAGCTCGACGCTGTATTCGCCGAGCTTCGCGGCAGCCGGCAGCGTGAACTGCGTGTCCGCGCTGTGATCGGCGGCCCACGTGAGCGGCAGCTTGTAGGTCTGGCCCGTGCCGAGATGGCGGATCGTCACGCGCGTCGGGTATTGCGACGGGAACGCGAGGCTCTGCAGCGTCTCGGCACGGATGAAATGCTTCATCGACACGGTTTCGCCGGCGCGCAGCAGCGTGCGGTCGAAGACCGTATGCGCGCGCACGGTGCGTGCGCTGTCCGTGTCGGTCGGCACGTTGAAGCGCCACGATTCGATCCCGCGGTTCCAGCCCGAGCTGACGAACGCCATGTCGGGGCCCGTCTTCGGATCGTTCACGCGGGCCGACACGAAGTAGTCGTCGAAGCGTTGCTCCGAGTCGGACGAACTGCAGGCGCGCTTCGATTCGAACGCGCCGTCGATCTTCAGCAGGCCCTGCGCATCGGTCTTGCCGGACGCAATCTCGTCGCCGTTGCAGTCCGATACGCGGATCTGCGCGTTCGGCACGGGCTTGCCCTTGTCGAGCGTCGTGACCCATACGAGGTTGTTTTCGCGGCCCTGTTTCAGGTGCACGCCGAGGTTGGTGACGAGCACCGTGGTGCGCACGTACATGCTCGACGGCTTCGCGAGCAGCGAGCGGCCGAGCGCGGGCGACGCGAGTTCGAGCACGTAGAAGCCGGGCTTGTCGATCGGCACGCCGACGACCTCGAACGGGCGCAGCGCCTTCGGGTCCGCCTTCGGCAGCGTCAGCGCCTGCACGCCGGGCTGGCCCTTGAGCAGCGTCAGCGAGCGCACGTCGATGCGGCGATCCTTCGGCGCGGGCGCCTTTTCGCCGGCTTCGCGCGGCACGTACACGGGATGCTGGCCCTTGCGTTCGAGCAGGCCGGGAATCTGGCGGTCGATCGAGCCGGCCGTCATCGACCAGTTGTCGAAGCGGTCGACGGTGCGCATCCACTGACGGATCGCGGTGTCGTCGTCGACCTTCAGGTTCGAGAACTGCGCACCCTGGGTGTTGAGGCCGTCGATATGCAGGTCGGCCTCGACGTTGCGCAGCGTGACGGGCACGAGCGCGGGCGAATCGGGTTCGGCGAAGCGCTCGACGATCCCGAAGGTGCCCGACGAGAATTTCGCGAGCGGCGGCATCGGCGCGGTGCGCGTCGCGAGCGGGAACAGGTCGGCGTTCGACAACGGCCGGTCGGTCACGTCGCGCAGGCCCGACGGCAGTTCGATCGTCAGGCCGGCCTGTTCGGGCAGCGGCGGGTTGAACGTGACGGTGGTGACTTCCTCGCTTTTGTCGTCGGCCGCGAAGGTCGGCGCGAGCGTTCCGTCAGGGCCGCGCAGCTTGATCGCCTCGGCGTGCTTGCGCGAGATCGGCGCGTTGAACGACAGCGTGAGCGGGCGCAGCGGCGTGCACGGCGCCTTCGCATTCTCGCGTTCGCACGAGAAGCTCGCGGCGAACGGTGCGCGCACGGTGAAGTCGAAGCGACGCTCCGTTTCGTTCGGGATCCCGCTCGGGCTCGTGACGCCCTTGCCGTACACGAGCTGCATCTTCGCGCTCGCCGGCAGCGCCTGCGCGCACGACAGCGTCAGCACGCGCGCGGCATCCTTTTTCAGGCCGAAGTGCTCGAGCAGCGCGTTGCGCGCATCGTCGTCGGCGGCCGTGACGGGAATGCGGTTGCCGATGCCGGCCGCTTCGCACCAGATGTTCGCGAGCGCCGAGCGCGGTTCGGCCGGGCCGTTCAGCTTCAGCACGAACATCTGCCGTTCCTCGATCTCGCGCGAGCCGGGGCGGACGTTCACCGGGAACGGGCCGCCCGTCTGGAACGTGAAGCGGCGCGGGCCGCTGGCCGCGTTGCCGGCGACCGAGCGCAACGTGTCGTTGAGCGCGACCGAGCAGCGCACGCCGGGCGGCAGGTCGTTTTCGAAATCGTAAACCCAGGTCTTGTCGTCGAGCCAGTGGCCCTGGCCGCGCGCCGCCGTGGAATCGTTGCAGGTCACGCGGGCGGGATTCGGCGCGGAGGCCGAGCCGAACGCGATCATCGGTTCGTCGAACTTGACGACCGTCTGCCGGACCTCGGTGACGGTGCCTTGCGGCGACACGCTCACCGTGCGCGCCGCGCCCGCATGCAGCGACAGCGCCGCGACGCCGCCGAGCGCCGCGACGGCGCCGATGCGCCAGAGCAGCCGGGTGGTGTGGTCGGTTCGCTTTGCTTTGTTCTGTTTGTCGCGTTGCTTCATCGCTCGTTGCCCTTGGAGGGAAGCTTTCTGTTTGATTGCACGCGATTCTAACCGACCGACCTGCGCGCGCATCGCGCTGCATGGTGTGTCGTCAGCGTGCGACACTGGGGTGCGTGCCGCAGATTTGTCGCGTCAACGACACAAAAATGCAGCGAAATGTCGATTGTCTCGGATTGCGGAACATTTAATGGACTATAAAAAGATTGTTCGATCCGATTTGTGCGCGTACATTTCAGGTCCGCGCCAATGTTTGAGAAATATCAAGCGTGGTTTTCCCGAATCCGGTGTTCGAGAGAAGGAAACATGCACAACGACAACACTCCCCACTCGCGTCGCTCGGGCGACGCAGCCGTAACAGGCATCACACGGCGTCAATGGCTGCAGGGCGCACTGGCGCTGACGGCGGCGGGCCTCACCGGCTCGCTGGCGTTGCGGGCCCTGGCCGACGATCCCGGCACCGCGCCGCTCGATACGTTCATGACGCTCTCCGAAGCAGTGACAGGCAAGAAGGGGTTGAGCCGCGTGCTCGGCCAGCGCTTCCTGCAGGCGTTGCAGAAGGGTTCGTTCAAGACGGCCGACAGCCTGTCGCAACTCGCCGGCGCACTCGCGTCCGGTTCGCTGAATCCCGACCAGGAAGCACTCGCGCTGAAGATTCTTGAAGCGTGGTATCTCGGCATCGTCGACAACGTCGTGATTACCTACGAAGAAGCATTAATGTTCAGCGTCGTATCCGATACGCTCGTGATCCCGTCGTATTGCCCCAACAAACCCGGCTTCTGGGCCGAAAAACCGATCGAGAGGCAAGCCTGATGGCCGATACCGATACGCAAAAGGCCGACGTCGTCGTCGTCGGATCGGGTGTCGCAGGCGCGATCGTTGCACACCAGCTCGCGATGGCGGGCAAGTCCGTGATCCTGCTGGAAGCCGGCCCGCGCATGCCGCGCTGGGAAATCGTCGAGCGCTTCCGCAACCAGGTCGACAAGACCGATTTCATGGCGCCGTACCCGTCGAGCACGTGGGCGCCGCATCCTGAATACGGCCCGCCGAACGACTACCTGATCCTGAAGGGCGAGCACAAGTTCAACTCGCAGTACATCCGTGCGGTGGGCGGCACGACGTGGCACTGGGCCGCGTCGGCATGGCGCTTCATCCCGAACGACTTCAAGATGAAGACGGTGTACGGCGTCGGCCGCGACTGGCCGATCCAGTACGACGACCTCGAGCATTACTACCAGCGCGCCGAAGAGGAACTCGGCGTGTGGGGCCCGGGCCCCGAGGAAGACCTGTACTCGCCGCGCAAGCAGCCGTACCCGATGCCGCCGCTGCCGTTGTCGTTCAACGAGCAGACGATCAAGAGCGCGCTCAACGGCTATGACCCGAAGTTCCACGTGGTGACCGAGCCGGTCGCGCGCAACAGCCGCCCGTACGACGGCCGGCCGACTTGTTGCGGTAACAACAACTGCATGCCGATCTGCCCGATCGGCGCGATGTACAACGGCATCGTGCACGTCGAGAAGGCCGAGCAGGCCGGCGCGAAGCTGATCGACAGCGCGGTCGTCTACAAGCTCGAGACGGGGCCGGACAAGCGCATCACCGCCGCGGTCTACAAGGACAAGACGGGCGCCGACCATCGCGTCGAAGGCAAGTACTTCGTGATCGCCGCGAACGGCATCGAGACGCCGAAGATCCTGCTGATGTCCGCGAACCGCGATTTCCCGAACGGTGTCGCGAACAGCTCGGACATGGTCGGCCGCAACCTGATGGACCACCCGGGCACCGGCGTGTCGTTCTACGCGAACGAGAAGCTGTGGCCGGGCCGCGGCCCGCAGGAGATGACGTCGCTGATCGGTTTCCGCGACGGCCCGTTCCGCGCGACCGAAGCCGCGAAGAAGATCCACCTGTCGAACATGTCGCGCATCAACCAGGAAACGCAGAAGATCTTCAAGAGCGGCAAGCTGATGAAGCCCGAGGAGCTCGACGCGCAGATCCGCGACCGCTCCGCGCGCTACGTGCAGTTCGACTGCTTCCACGAAATCCTGCCGCAACCCGAGAACCGCATCGTGCCGAGCAAGACGGCCACCGACGCGGTCGGCATCCCGCGCCCCGAGATCACGTATGCGATCGACGACTACGTGAAGCGCGGCGCCGTGCACACGCGCGAGGTCTACGCGACGGCCGCGAAGGTGCTGGGCGGCACCGAGGTCGTCTTCAACGACGAGTTCGCGCCGAACAACCACATCACGGGCGCGACGATCATGGGCGCGGATGCACGCGACTCGGTCGTCGACAAGGACTGCCGCACGTTCGACCATCCGAACCTGTTCATCTCGAGCAGCTCGACGATGCCGACCGTCGGTACGGTGAACGTGACGCTGACGATCGCGGCGCTTGCGCTGCGGATGTCGGACACGCTGAAGAAGGAAGTCTGACCGTGCGGAAATCTACTCTCACCTTCCTCCTCGCCGGCTGCCTCGCGCTGCCGGGTCTCGTACGCGCGGCCGATGCGGCCGATCCGGCGCTGGTCAAGCGCGGCGAATATCTCGCGGTCGCGGGCGACTGCATGGCGTGCCACACCGCGAAGGGCGGCAAGCCGTTCGCGGGCGGTCTCGGCATGCCGGTCCCGATGCTCGGCAAGATCTACACGAGCAACATCACGCCCGATCCCGACACGGGCATCGGCAACTGGTCGGCCGAGGACTTCGAGCGCGCGGTGCGCCACGGGGTGTCGAAGAACGGCGACAACCTGTATCCGGCGATGCCGTACGTGTCGTACGCGAAGATCAACGACGACGACGTGCAGGCGCTGTACGCGTACTTCATGCACGGCGTCGAGCCGGTCAAGCAGGCGCCGCCGAAGAACGAGATCCCCGCGTTGCTGAGCATGCGCTGGCCGCTGAAGATCTGGAACTGGCTGTTCCTGAAGGACGGTGTATACCAGCCGAAGCCGGCGCAGAGCGCCGAGTGGAACCGCGGCGCGTATCTCGTGCAGGGCCTCGCGCACTGCAGCACGTGCCACACGCCGCGCGGCATCGCGATGCAGGAGAAGTCGCTCGACGAGACGGGCGGCAGCTTCCTGTCGGGCTCGGTGCTCGCGGGCTGGGACGGCTACAACATTACGTCCGACGCCAACGCGGGGATCGGCGGCTGGACGCAGCAGCAGCTCGTCCAGTACCTGCGCACCGGCAGCGTGCCGGGTCTCGCGCAGGCGGCCGGCCCGATGGCCGAGGCGATCGAGCACAGCTTCTCGAAGATGACGGAAGCCGACATCGGCGCGATCTCGACGTACATTCGCACGGTGCCGGCCGTCGCCAGCGGCGATGCGAAGCAGTCACGCGCGTCGTGGGGCAAGCCGGCCGAAGATGGCCTGACGCTGCGCGGCGTCGCGCTCGCGTCGTCGGGCATCGATCCGGCCCGGCTCTATCTCGGCAACTGCGCGACCTGTCACCAGATGCAGGGCAAGGGCACGCCGGACGGCTATTACCCGCCGCTGTTCCACAACACGACGGTCGGCGCATCGAATCCGACCAACCTCGTGCAGGTGATCCTGAACGGCGTGCAGCGCAAGGCCGGCAGCGAGGACGTCGGGATGCCGGCGTTCCGCCACGAGCTGTCGGATGCGCAGATCGCCGCGCTGACGAACTACCTGACCGGGCAGTTCGGCAATCCGGCCGCGAAGGTGACCGAGCAGGACGTCGCGAAGCTGCGTTGATGCGGCGCGCGACGAAGCAGGGCGATAACTGACAAGAGGAGGAGCACAGCACATCGGGTCGTTGCCCGATGCCGGTTGTTGCAGAGCGGGGCGGGCGGCGCAGGCGGCCGCCCGTCCTGGTTCATTCGCAATCCGGTGCGCCGGGCGTGTTTTCGCCATGCGCATCGCTTTCGTTGATCGACACCATGACACCGAATCAACCGTTTCTCGCGTCCCAGCGCGATGTGCTGCTGCTGCTTGCCCGGATCCTGCTCGTGATCCTGTTCATCATGTTCGGCTGGAGGAAGATCGTCGACTTCCCCGGGACCATCGCGTTCATGGGTTCCGAAGGCGCGCCCGCGCCGATCATCTCCGCCGCGATTTCCGTCGTGATGGAGCTGTTCGTCGGGATCGCGATCCTGGTCGGTTTCCAGACGCGGGCGCTCGCGCTGCTGCTGGCGCTCTATACGATCGGCACCGGCATCATCGGCCACCACTACTGGACGATGACGGGCGGCGAGCAGATCAACAACATGATTCATTTCTACAAGAACATCGCGATCGCCGGCGGCCTGCTCGCGCTTTGCGCGGCGGGCCCCGGTCGTTTTTCGATCGATCGCGGATAAGCAGACCCGGGGCGCGCGCATGGGGCGCGCGCTGGAAGGTCGAGACTCCGAGGGGGCATCATTTTGCGACTCAAACATTTCGCATGGCTGATCGCGGCTGCCACACCGGCAGCCGCTTTTGCACAGACGAGCGTGACGCTGTACGGCCGCGTCGATGGCGGCATCGAATACCTGAACCACATCGCGAAGCCGAACGGCGGCAGCGGAACCCGCTGGAGCGCCGAAAGCGGCGACTGGGGCACCAGCATGTTCGGGCTGAAGGGCATCGAGGATCTCGGCGGCGGGCTGTCGACGGTCTTCAACCTGGAAACCGCGTTCCAGGTGATGAACGGCCAGACGGGCGGCGGCCGCATGTGGTCGCGGCGCGCGTACGTCGGGCTGAAGAGCAACACGTGGGGCCAGCTGCAGGCCGGCCGCAACCTGTTCATCGACAGCGACGGCGTGTGGGAATTCGACCCGTTCGTGCAGCAGGCGTTTTCGTCGGCCTCACTCGTGCGCGGCCGCAACTGGCAGCAGACCAGCAACAACATCGAATATCACAGCCCGGTGATCGGCGGCTTCGACGTGCAGGCGCAATACGCGTTCGGCAATCAATCGCGCGGCTTCAACTATGGCGCGGCCGACGATTTCGGCCGCTCGGACGGGATCATGATCTCGTACCACTCGCCGTTGCTCGACGTGCGCGGCATCTACGACGAACTGCGCGACAACAACGGCAAGTTCAGCAACATCTTCACCGCGTCGCGCGAGTATTTCGTCGGCGCGAACGTGAAGGTGTCGAAGTTCAAGATCCAGGGCGCGTATACGCACTACCAGGCGCCGGATAGCCCGGCCGGCGTGGCCGATCGCGCCGATCACTACTGGCTCGGCGCGACCTACACCGCGACGCCGCAATGGGCGGTGACGGGCGGCGGTTACTACGTGAAGGTGGGCGACGGCGGTGGCGATGCGTCGCACGATCCGTCGGGGCACGCGATGATGTACGTGCTCGGCACCACGTACAACCTGTCGAAGCGCACGTTCCTGTATGGGACGGTCGCGTATGTTCGGAATGGCGGGAATTCGAATTTCTCGCTGCTCGCGACGCCGCGTGATGCGACGTCTGGGACGAGTCCGATGACGGGTGAGTCGCAGACGGGCGCGTATGTGGGGATGATGCATACGTTCTGAGGGTAGGCACGCCAGATACGCAAAAGGCACGGGTAGTCGAACCCGTGCCTTTTTTCGTTTGCGGCAGGCGGCCGCATCGGCCACCAGTCAGTCGAGCGCCTTCCCGGCCTTTTCATCCATGCAGCGCACGGCAAGCAGCGTCATCGCGCCGCAGCCGATCGCATACCACGCAGGCGCGTTCGGATTGCCGGTCGCCGCGATCAGCCACGTGACGAAGAATTGCGCGAAGCCGCCGAAGATCGCGACGCCGACGCTGTACACGAGCGCGCCGCCGGTGGCGCGCACCGCACGCGGGAACAGCTCGCCAAGCATCGCGCCCGTCGCGCCGATGTTGATCGCATGCACGATCGACAGCGCGGCGATGATCGACAGCAGCGATGCGGCGCCCGGCCAGCGGTTCAGTGCGATGAACGCCGGGTAGATCGCGGCCATCAGCACGATACGCGTCCACCAGACGATCCGGTTGCGCCCGTAGACGTCGGACAGGTGGCCGCCGATCGGCGTCACGAGCATCAGGATCGCGCCCGCGACGCAGCCGGCCGTCATCGACAGCCACGTCGGCAGGTGCAGCACCTGCACGCCGTAGATCGCCATGTAGAACACGATGATGTAGTGGATCGACGTGCCGCCGATCGTCACGCCGAGGCCGGCGAACACGGCCTTGCCGTGATGGCGCAGCACGTCGGCGAGCGGCAGCGATGCGACCGGCTCGTCGTGTGCGGCGGCATGCGCGGCCGCCGGCACTTCCTCGACGGTGCGGCGCAGCCAGTAGCCGAGCGGCACGAACAGCGTGCCGATGATGAACGGCACGCGCCAGCCCCAGCTTTCGAGCTGTGCGGCATTCAGCGTCGACGTCAGCGCGACGCCGGTCAGCGCGCCGGCGAGCGCGGCGAGCCCCTGGCTCGAGAACTGGAACGATGCGTAGAAGCCGCGCCGATGCTGCGGCGCCTGTTCGAGCAGCAGCGTCGTCGACGCGCCGACTTCGCCGCCCGACGCGAACCCCTGCAGCAGGCGCGCGAGCACGAGCAGCAGCGGTGCGGCGAGCCCGATCTGCGCGAAGGTCGGCGCGACCGCGATCGTCGCGGTGCCGAGCGCCATCAGCAGCAGCGTGAGAATCATCGCCTTCTTGCGGCCGGCACGGTCGGCATACATGCCGATCACGAGCCCGCCGAGCGGACGCGTGACGAAGCCGACGCCGAAGCTCGCCACCGCGAGCATCAATTGCCCGAACGGCGAATGCACGGGAAAGAACAGCTTGCCGATCAGGATGGCGAAGAAGCTGTAGACCGTGAAGTCGTAGAACTCGAGCGCGTTGCCGACGGCGGCGGCCGCGATCAACCGGCGTTTTTTCGCGGCGGCGCGTGCATCGACCGGCGTGCCGGCGAACGAAAGGGCGGACGTTTCCATGTGGGGCTCCCCGTTGGGCGCGAAACGATGGGGTGAAGGGCCGTCAGGCCGCGAGCCAGGCTTCGGCGAGGCGAACCCAGTAGCTCGCGCCGATCGCGAGGATGTCGTCGTTGAAGTCGTAGCCGGGGTTGTGCACCATGCAGCCGCCCTTGCTGCCGATCCCGTTGCCGATGAACGCGTAGCAGCCGGGGCGCGCTTCGAGCATGAACGCGAAATCCTCGCTGCCCATCAGCGGCGCGGCGTCGGTTTCGATGCGTTCGGCGCCGAGCATCCGGCGCGCGATGTCGGCCGCGAACGCGGTCGGCTCCGCATGATTGACGAGCACCGGGTAGCCGTAGTCGTAGTCGACTTCCGCCGTGATGCCGAAGCTTTCCGCCTGGCCTTTCACGAGCGCTTCGATGCGGCGCGCGAGCAGCGCGCGCACGTCGGCGTTCAGCGCGCGCACCGACAGCTTCATCGTGACGGTTTCGGGAATGATGTTGAACGTCTCGCCGGCCTGCACGCTGCCGACCGTGATCACGGCCGCATGCTGCGCATCGACCTCGCGCGCGACGATCGTCTGCAGCGCGACCATGATGCTGCCCGCGGCCGACATCGGATCGCGCGCGAAATGCGGCATCGCGCCGTGGCCGCCGACACCGCGCAGCGTGATCGTCACGCGGTCGGCCGACGCCATCGCGGCGCCGGTGCGGAAGGCCATGTCGCCGGCCGCGCGGCCCGGCATGTTATGGATCGCGAAGATCGCGTCGCACGGAAAGCGGTCGAACAGGCCGTCTTCCATCATCGCCTTCGCGCCGCCGAAGTTCTCCTCGGCCGGCTGGAAGATCAGGTTCAGCGTGCCGGAGAACTGGCGCGTGGCTGCGAGGTGGCGCGCTGCGCACAGCAGCATCGCGGTGTGGCCGTCGTGGCCGCATGCATGCATCTTGTTCGCGTGGCGGCTCGCGTACGGCAGGCCCGTGGTTTCCGCGAGCGGCAGCGCATCCATGTCGGCGCGCAGCCCGACCGTGCGCGTGCCCTGCCCTTCGCGCAGCACGCCGACCACCCCCGTCTTGCCGATGCCGCGATGCACCTCATAACCCCAGCCGGCGAGCAGCTCGGCGACGAGATCGCTCGTGAGCGTCTCCTCGAACGCGAGCTCCGGGTGAGCGTGAATGCGACGGCGCACTTCGACCAGCTCGGGGGCGATCGCGGCGATACCGGGGATGACGGGGTTCACGGCTTGCAGCATGGTGACTCCTGTGGGGCAGGTGGGGCGGTTGACGCACATATGACGAGCAAGCATATAAATTTCTTTTGTGTACCAGAAGCTGATAAATTGCTTTGGTGCTCACTATCGGTTGCCGCTCGGGAATACCCTGAGCCGGCTTATGCCGCGCAGCACAGGGTTTCCACGGATCACGCGTCGCCGCCATGAAATACCATCAGCTGAAAGCGTTCGTCACCGTCGCGGAAGAGGGGAGCATTCGCGCGGCCGCGCGGCGTCTGAACGTGTCGCCGGCGGCGCTGACGAAGGCGGTCAAGGAACTGGAGATCGCGCTCGGCGTGTCGCTCGTCGTGCGCACCGCGCGCGGCGTGCAGCTCACCGCGTTCGGCCAGCAGTTGCAGGTGCGCGCGCGGCTGATCGTCGCCGAAATGCAGCGCGCCCGCGACGACATCGAGCAGGCGCAGGGCGCGATGACGGGCTCCGTCGCGGCGGCGATCACGCCGGCCGCCGCGGTGACGATCCTGCCCGACGCGTTTCGTGCGTTCCGGCGCCGCTTCCCGGTGGCGCGCGTCAACCTGATCGAAGGGTTTCCGGGCGTCGCGCTGCCGCGCCTGCACGATGGCTCACTCGATTTCGCGGTGGCCGTCGTCGTGCCCGAACTGCTGGCGGCCGAATTCGATCACGCGGAGCTCTATGCGAGCCGGTCGCTGATCGTCGCCCGCAAGGGGCATCCGCTCGCGTCGGCCACGTCGCTCGCCGATCTCGTCGAAGCCGACTGGCTGATGAACCCGTCGCCGGAAAGCTCGACGCAGGTGCTGTTCAATTCGTTCGTCGCCTACGGGCTGCCGGTACCGGCGCGCGTCGTCGAATGCCCGAGCTTCGGGCTCGCGCGCAGCTTGATGATGGAATGCGACCTGATCGCGTCGATGCCCGAGCAATTGCTGCAGGCCGAGTGGGCGCGCGACCAGCTCGCGGTGCTGCCGATCCGCGAGCGCCTGCCGGGCGTCTCGGTGCAGGTCATCACGCGTCGCGACAGCCCGCTGACCCCGGCAGCGGCGATGCTGCTCGACTGCCTGCGTGATTCCGCGCGGCGCAAGGGGCTGCGGTGAACCGGCGCCCGCGGGTGGCGCTCTTCAATGCATCGTCATCCTGACGATTATCCGTGCGACGTCGCCGTCGTTTGACGGGCATGCGGCTTGCACAGCGGGCACGCCATTCCGGTGCATGCCGCGCGAGCCGGTATCATAGCGGCCGGCCCGCCGCTCCGGCCGGCCTCCAACCACATCGCCATCCGGCATCCAGCAATCAGAGGCATTTCATGACCAGTGCAACTCAATTCGACAACGTATCGGTCGTCAAGCGCGCAAACGTCTATTTCGACGGCAAGTGCGTGTCGCATACCGTGCTCTTCCCGGACGGCACGCGCAAGACGCTCGGCGTGATCCTGCCGTGCGCGCTCAACTTCGGCACGGACGCCCCCGAATTGATGGAAGTGCAGGCCGGCAAGTGCCGCGTGAAGCTCGACGGCAGCAGCGAATGGCAGACCTACGGCGCCGGCGAATCGTTCTCGGTGCCGGGCAAGAGCCGCTTCGACATCGAAGTGCTCGAGACGCTCGATTACGTCTGCAGCTACCTGTAACACGCAGCCGCGCAGCAAAAGAAAAGCCCCGCCGAAGCGGGGCTTGTCGCAAGCGGATGGCGCCAAGGCCACCCGGATCGCCTGTTCTCGTTACAGGCAGGCGTTGATGTCGCCGGCCGACGATGCATCGCCACCGCGGAAACCCACCCAGGTTTTCGCACCGGCGGCGTTGGCCGGGCGCACGACGGCCGCGGCGCCATTCGGCGGCTGCTGGCCCGGCGCATACACGGCCATGGCGAGGCCGTTCGCGAGTTCGTACTGCGACGTCACTTGTTGCTGCGACTTGTCGGCCCAGGTCTTCGCGATGCACTGCGCGACCTCGTCGGCGGGTTTTTGGCTTTGTCCCACGTTCTGCAGGGCAGAATCGGCTGCATGAGCAGAAAATGCCACGGTCAATGCGATGAGCGGTAAGTATTTCGCGTTCACGTTATCTCCCTCGAGTCGTGATTGATTGAGTGGGATGCGCAGCACAGGACTGCGTACAAGTGAGATTGCATCGGCAGAGCACGGTTCCGGCTATTCCGAAACAAGTTGTTAACGCGCTTGCCAAATGGCGGCTCCGATGCTCTGCACGTTGCTGCGGCGCGGCATGCATCGTGTGCGGCACGACGTCATGCGCTGCGTGGTCGGCGCGCTGCCCGGTCGTGTGGTGACGTGACGGCCGCGGCGAACGGCATGTGTGTGCATGCCGTGCCGTGACTCTTTATTGAATCGCGAAGTGGAATGGCTAGTTGGATGGCCCCGTCGCATGAACACCATGATGACAAACTTTCGCCCGTCGAACTGTTAACCAACTTTAAACACGGGAAGCGGCGGAATACGATGCGGCACGCGAGGCGCGGGCCGCATCGAGCGGAAGCGGCGATGCGAGCGGGGCATGCGCGGTGAGGGTGCCGCGCAGTGCAGTAGGTCAGCCGGCCTTGCGCGTGCCGATGTCGCGCAGGTTGGCGGGGACGATCGGGCGGAAGCGTTCGCGCTTCTGTTCGTCGTCGAAGTGCTGGAGTGCGGGCTTGATCAGGTCGCTGCGCGACACGATGCCCGTGATGCGCATCGATTGCTCGTCGGCGACGACGGGCAGGCGTTCGAGGCCGAGCATCGCGAGTCGCGACGCAACGACGCGGCATGTTTCGTGCGCCTGCGCGACCGCAGGCGCGCGGTCGGCGAATGCGCCCGCGATCGGCGTGTCGGCCGCGGCCTGTGCGCGCAGTGCGTCGAGCGTCGCGCGATCGACGAGACCGAGCAGGCGGCCGTTCTGCACGACCGGGTACGCACGGTGCGTCTGCTTCGCGCCGAAGTACTGCGACTCGACGGCATCGAGCGTTGCTGCGCCGTCGATCGCGACGAGCCGGTCGGCCGATGTCATCACTTCGCCGATGTCGTGCCGCTCGAGCGGATCGACGCCGTATTCGCGATAGATGTGATAGCCGCGGCGCGAGATCTTTTCCGTCATGATCGAGCGCTTCATCACGATGGTCGCGAAGCCGTGCGCGACGAGCGTCGCCGCGAGCAGCGGCAACAATGCATTCGCGTCGTGCGTGAGGCCGAACGCGAACACGATCGCGGTCAGCGGGGCGCCAAGCGTCGCGCCGAGCGTCGCGGCCATGCATACCAGCGGCCACAGCGCCGGGTCGCCGCCCGGCAGCATCGGCGACAGCACGGTGCCGAGGCCGGCGCCGAGCATCAGCAGCGGCGCGAGCACGCCGCCCGACGTGCCCGAGCCGAGTGCGATCACCCACATCACGGCCTTCACGATCAGCAGCGCGAGCGCGATCTTCAAGGCGATGTGCTGATGCAGCAGATCGCCGATCACGTCGTAGCCGACACCGAGCGCGCGCGGCTCGAGCCAGCCGCCGATGCCGATCACGATCGCGCCGAGCGCGGGCCACCACATCCAGTGCACGGGCAGCTTCGCGAAGGTGTCCTCCACACGATAAAGCGCCGCCGACAGGCCGCACGCGAGCATGCCCGACAGCAGGCCCGCGACGATGCACGACAGCAGCGCGACGGGTGTCGGTGCGGCCGTGGTCAACGGAAACAGCGGATCGACGCCGAAGAACACGGCGCGG
Source organism: Burkholderia sp. Se-20373 (assembly GCF_017104705.1). NCBI lineage: Bacteria > Pseudomonadati > Pseudomonadota > Betaproteobacteria > Burkholderiales > Burkholderiaceae > Burkholderia > Burkholderia sp. Se-20373. Next base: position 49,099 of record NZ_JAAGPH010000035.1, read on the forward strand.
GCGAAGCCGGCCACCGCGCAGGCGAGCGCGACCGGCAGGAAACTGCGCGGGCGCCATTCGAACAGCAGCAGTTCGACCGCGAGCAGCACGGCGGCGACCGGCGTGCCGAACACGGCCGTCATGCCGGCGGCCGCGCCGGCGACGAGCAGCGTCTTGCGCTCGGCGGCGGTGACGTGCACGCACTGCGCGATCAGCGAGCCGAGTGCACCACCCGTCATGATGATCGGGCCTTCGGCGCCGAACGGGCCGCCGCTGCCGATCACGACGCCCGACGACAGCGGCTTGAGGATCGCGACCTTCGGTGACATGCGGCTCTTGCCGAACAGGATCGCCTCGATTGCTTCGGGAATGCCGTGGCCGCGGATCTTTTCCGAACCGAAGCGCGCCATCAACCCCACGATCAACCCGCCGATCACCGGCACGACGATCACCCACGCGCCCAGCGTGTTGTTCGCGGGCGAGCGGTCGGCGAACGAGAACTGCTGGTAGAAGAACAGGTTCGTGAACAGGTGGATCAGGCTCAACAGCACGAATGCGGCCAGCGTGCTGAGCAGGCCGATCCCGGCAGCGAGCAACGCGATCCTGGGCAGGCGGTCGTTGGTCGCGAAATCGCGTTTGTGGGGTGCGTTCATCGGAGTGGAAGGGGCAGGGTCAGTAATCGATCTGGGGAACCTGGAACGCGTCCTTGAGCGATTTCAGCTCGGCGCGATGCATGGCCGCGAGACGCGCGAGCAGCGTTTCGCCGGCTGGCTCGAGGTGGACCTCGACCTGGCGGCGATCCGCTTCGCTCGTCTTGCGCTTCACGAGGCCGAGCGCTTCGCAGCGCGTGACCAGCGCGACGACGCCGTGGTGCTGTGCCTGCAGGCGTTCCGCGAGTTCGCCGATGGTCGCCCATTCGCGATGCGGATAGCCCTTGATGTGCAGCAGCAGCAGGTATTGCAGCGGCGTCACGCCTTCGCTTTGCGCGGCGCGTTCGGAGAAGCGCTCGAAGCGGCGCATCTGGTAGCGGAACTCGGACAGTTGCTGGAAATCGCTTTTCGTCAGCGCGCGTCGGGTATCGTTCATCGGGGCGGTCGGACAGTCAGTTTCGGTAGCGATTAATATATCACAACATGATATAAATGGCCGAATGGGGGCGAATAAAATGCACTCCGCGTTGTGCCGGCCGTTACGTGCGTTGCATGCGCTACGCCGCCTCGAGCATCTGCGTCTGGCGATAGAGGCCCGTGACGAGATCCGTCTGGGTAATGATCCCGACGAGCCGGCGCGATGCATCGACGACCGGAATGTGGTGGTGGCCCGAATGCGTAAACAGCGGGACGAGCGCGGTGATCGGCATCGTCTCCGGCACGCACGCGACGTCGCGCGTCATCACCGTGGCGACGCTCGCGGGCTGGCCGCCGAACGATTGCGGCAGCCGCGCGGACAGGCGTTGCCACAGCGCGGTCGGACGGCGCAACTGGCGCGTGAGGTCGGCGCGCGTGACGATGCCGGTCAGGCGGCCTTCGCCGTCGACGACGGGCAGCGCCTTCACGCGATGGCGGTCGAGCAGCGTGAGCGCGGCCGTTACCGACGTCGACGGTGCGACTTCGATCGCGTTCTTCGTCATCAGGTCGGCGCACGAGAGCTGGCCGAAGGTGCGCGTATAGGCCTGCATCTCGGTTTCTCGCAGCAGCGCTTCGAGATCGTCCGGATCGACATCGAGCCATTCGCCGCGGCGCTTCAGCACGGCATCGAGGTCGCCGCGCGTGAAGCCGCCGCGTGCCGGTGCGGCGCCGTCTGCCTGCGGTTTCGCTTCAGGACGCACGCCGCCGTGCGGGTAGCGGTGCCCGGTCAGCGCGTGATACGCGAGCGCGGCCGACAGCAGGATCGCCGATTGCAGCGCGATCGGTTCCAGCACGAAGCTGAACCCGAGCGAATGAATGGCGGGGCCGCCGACCACGGCCGTGAGCGCGACGGCGCCCGACGGCGGGTGCACGCAGCGCAGCACGAACATGCCGCCGATCGCGCACGCGATCGCGACCGCGGCGGCCGTGATGGGATCGGCGATCCATTGCGCGCACGCGACACCAACCGTCGCCGCGACGAGATTGCCGCCGATGATCGACCACGGTTGCGCGAGCGGGCTCGCCGGCACCGCGAACAGCAGCACGGCGGACGCGCCCATCGGTGCGACGAGCAGCGGCACGAGGCCCGGCACGCCGGGCAGCAGACGCATCGTCACGCCGACCGTGGCGATGCCGACGAGCGCGCCCGTGCACGAGCGCAGGCGCTCGCGCCAGCCCAGCGACATCGGATGGGGAATGAAGCTGTGCAGCCATTGCCGCAACGTGCGGCGCGACGAAGGGGAGCCTGACGACATGGACGGTAAGCGGAAAAGTGACGGCGCGCAGGCGCGCGGTGACGAGCCGCGAATTATATCGTGTTGTGATACAAATTGTCGCGATGCATCAAGCTGTTGCACGTGCGCGGCGCGCGTTGCTTGCAAGAACCTTTCATCTGATGAGAGCTTGGGGACGGGGCAATCGCGCAAATTTGTCTGCAGCGGCGTACAATTCGGGCCACTGAATCCCCCGTCATGGCAGAACCCCGTACGCGATGCCCGCTCTCCCGCCTTTCTCCCGGCACGGTGATCGATTCGACGTGGTTCGCGGCTGCGTTCCGTTCCCCACCTGACGCGAGCGCTGCCGACGCCTCCCCACTGACTCCCCCGAAGCCAATTCAATGGACATGCTCGAAAACATGCGCCTGTTCGTGCGCGTTGTCGAATCCGGCAGTTTTACTGCGGTCGCGAAGGAAATCGACGCGACTACCGCGCAGGTGTCGCGCGCGGTATCGAATCTCGAAGCGCACGTACAGACGCGGCTGTTGCATCGCACGACGCGCCACCTCGGCCTCACCGAAAGCGGCGAACGCTATTTCGAGCGCGCGAAATCGATCCTCGCGGAAATCGACTACGCGAACGCGGAAGCGCGCAATGCATTGCTGCGGCCGAGCGGCAAGATGCGCATCCATGCGATGACGGGGCTCGGGCAGAGTCATGTCGTATCGTCGATCGTGCGCTACCAGGAGGACAACCCCGACGTGTCGGTCGAACTGACGCTTGCGCAGCGGATGCCGAATCTCGTCGAGGAGGGCTATGACGTATCGATCGTGACGGCGTCGCAGCTGCCCGATTCGGGCTATGTCGCGCAAACCTGCGGCACGAGCTGCAGCGTGCTCGTCGCATCGCGCGAATACCTGGCGCGCCACGGCACGCCGCAGTCGCCCGATGAATTGCCGAACCACGTGTGCCTGCGGCTCGACACGCCTGCGTCGCCGGCCGGCGAATGGCGGCTCGAGCGCAGCGATGGCGAGGAGGCGGTCTACGAACTGCAGCCCGCGCCGTTCCAGGTCAACGTGCCGGACGCGCTGTGCGTCGCGGTGCGCGCCGGGCGCGGGATCGCGTGCGTCGCGCTGTATACGGTGCTCGACGACATCCGCGAAGGGCGGCTGATCCGTGTGCTGCCCGAGTACCGGCTGCAGACGGTGAGCGTGTATGCCGTCTACGCGACGCGCCGCTATCTCGACGCGAAGATCCGCACGTTCCTCGATCACCTGCGCACGACGCTCACGCCCGCGCTGGAGAACGACCTGCGCGAACTCGACCGGCTGACGACCGAACAGATGCCCGGCGGCCGCAAGCGCGCGTGACGATCCGCGCGGGCGTGCGCCGCGCGAACCCCACGGGCCGCGGCGAGGTTCATGTGCGCGGCGCGATGCGAATCCGCTCGAAGCGTCCCGCGAGCCACGCGTAGGCGGCAATGCCGAGCAGCCCGTGCGCGGCGACGAACCACAATGCGCCGGCGAACGAGCCGGTGCTGGCGACGAAATAGCCGATCACGAGCGGCGTGACGATCCCGGCGATGTTGCCGAGGCCATTGAACACGCCGCCGCTCAGCCCGACCATGCCTTCCGGCGCGGTGTCGGCGAGCACGGCCCAGCCGACCGCCGCGAGCCCCTTGCCGAAGAACGCGATCGTCATCAGCGCGATCACGACCGCATTCGACGATGCGACGTTCGCCAGCACGAGCAGCGTCGCCATCGCCATCCCCACGACGAACGGCGTCTTGCGCGCCTTCGACGGATGCATGCCGCGCCGGATCAGCCAGTCCGACAGCACGCCGCCGAGCACGCCGCCCGTGAAGCCGCAGATCGCCGGCAGCGCGGCGACCCAGCCGGCCTCCAAGATCGTCATCCCGCGCCCCTTGATCAGGTAGATCGGGAACCACGTGATGAAGAAGTAGGTGAGTGCCGTGATGCAGTACTGGCCGACGTAGATCGCCCACAGGTTCCGGTGGCGGAACAGTTGCGACACGTCATGCCACGACACGCGCGGGCGATGGCGCACGCGGTTCGCTTCGAGATCGACGAGCGCGCCGTGCGCGCGCAGGTAGTCGCGCTCCGCGTCGCTCACGCGCGGGTGGCCGTGCGGCTCGCGATACCACGCGAACCACAGCGCGGCGAGCGCGATGCCGAGCCCCCCCATCCACAGGAACACGTGCTCCCAGCCGAGCGCATGCGTGAGCCATGCCATCGCGGGCGTGAACAGCACGACGGCCATGTACTGCGCCGAATTGAACAGGGCCGATGCCGTGCCGCGTTCGGCGGTCGGGAACCAGCACGCGACGATTCTCGAGTTGGCCGGGAACGCCGGCGATTCGACGAGGCCGAGCATGAAGCGCATGACGAACAGCGCGAGCGTGGCGGACGCCCCCTGCACGGCGAGCCAGCCGACCGTGCCCTGCAGCATCGTGAAGACCGACCACAGCAGCAGGCTCAGGCCGTACACGCGTCGTGCGCCGAAGCGGTCGAGCAGCCAGCCGCCCGGGATCTGCCCGATCGCATAGGCCCACGCGAATGCGGAAAAGACGATGCCGAGCTGCACGGGCGTCAGCCCGAGGTCGTGCGCGACGCCGGTGCCGGCGATCGACATCGTCGCGCGATCCGCATAGTTGATGACGGTGACCGCGAAAATCAGCGCGAGGATCGCATAGCGGACGCGGCCGATCGTGCGCGAGGCGGCGGGTGACGCGGCGAGGGCGGCGCCGCTGGATCGATTGGGCATGCGTGTCTCCTGGCCTCCGTCATGCGGAGGCATCCGGTGTTGTAACGAGGGGCAGCCGTGCGGTGGGCTGCGATCAGCGTGTGACGCTGGTCGGCGGGCGCTGGCCCGCGAAGCACGCGGCGAGGTTGGCCAGCACGATCCGGCCCATCTCTTCGCGGGTTTCGCGGGTCGCGCTCGCCCGGTGCGGCTGCACGACGACACGGTCGAGCTCGAGCAATTCGGCTGGCACGTGCGGCTCGTTCGCGAATACGTCGAGGCCGGCGCCGGCGATCGTGCCGTCGGCGAGTGCGCGAATCAGCGCGGCTTCGTCGACCAGCTTGCCGCGTGCGACATTGATCAGGAATCCTTTGGGGCCGAGCGCGGCGAGCACGTCGGCGGTGACGAGCACGTTGCCGTGATCGGCCGATGCCGCGATCACGAGGACGTCGCTGTCGCGCGCGAGCGCGGCGAGGTCGGGTACGAAGCGATAGCCGCTGTCGCGATGCTCGCGCGGGCCGAAGTAGCTGACGGGCATCCGGAACGCCTGCGCGCGCTGGGCGATCGCGCGGCCGACGCGGCCGAGCCCGACGATGCCGAGCCGCTTGCCGGTCACCTGCGTCGCGAGCGGCTGGGCCATCTTGCCCCAGCGGCCGGCACGCACGATCCGCTCGCCGGCGCCGAGGTCGCGCAGCGTCATCAGGATCAGCCCCATCGCCATATCGGCGACGTCGTCGGTCAGCACGTCGGGCGTCGTCGTCACGTGGATGCCGCGTGCCCGCGCGCGGTCGAGATCGACGGCGTCGGTGCCGATGCCGCTGATCGCGACGATCTCGAGCGCGGGCAGCCGGTCCATCAGCGCGGCGGCGAGGCCGTTCGCGCCGCCGGTCACGACACCGCGAATGCGTGCGGCCACGCGGTCGAGCAACGCGTCCGGCTGGTCGGCCGCATACAGCCGGTGCACCGCGTAACGGGCGGACAGTTCGGCGTCGATGGCATCGGGGAGCGGCTGGGTGAGGAGGATGTCGGTGGTCATGAAGGTCTCGGTCGTCGTGCGCGGCGCGGGCCGGGCATCAGGTGCAACCGAGTATAGAAATCGCATCGATATGCGTCTAACATCAAAAGACTATCGATTGATTCAAGAATTGGATGATTGAACTGCACCAGCTTCGCTGTTTCGTCGCGGTCGCCGAGGAACTGCATTTCGGTCGCGCGGCGCGGCGGCTCTTCATGACCCAGCCGCCGCTCAGCCGGCAGATCCAGTTGCTCGAGCATGCGCTCGGCATCGCGCTGCTCGAACGCAGCAGCCGGCAGGTCAGCCTGACCGCGGCCGGCGAGCGCTTTCTGCGCGACGCGCGGCACATTCTCGAGTTCTCCGCACGGGCCGAGCAGGCCGCGCAGCGCGTCGCACATGGCGGCGCGGGCCGCATCACGCTGGGCTTCACGGCGGTCAGCGCATACCGGATGATCCCGATGCTGCTGGCGCACGCCGCGCACGCGCTGCCGGACGTCGACATCGAATTGCGCGAGATGGTGTCGACCGTGCAGATCGATGCGCTGGCGTCGCGGATGCTCGACGCGGGCTTCGTGCGCCAGCGCGCCGCGCGCCAGCCGCTCGAATACCGGCTCGTGCAGCGCGAGCCGATGCTGGTCGCGGTCGCGGAGGGCGCGCCGCTCGCCGCGTGCGAGCGCATCGGCCCCGACGATCTCGACCGGCAGCCGTTCATCGCGTATTCGCCGAACGAGGGGAAATACTTCCACGACCTGATCTCGGGCCTGTTCGCGAACGCGGGGCGGCTGCCGAACTACCTGCATTATGTCGGGCAGACGCATACGATCCTCGGCCTCGTGCGCGCGAGGCTCGGCGCCGCGCTCGTGCCGGCGTCGGCGCGCGAACTGCATGTGGACGGCGTGGTGTTCCGGCCGCTGGCGGGCGCCGACGTGGCGGCCGAGCTGTATCTCGCATGGCGCGCGGACAACGACAACCCGGCTCTGCCGGTGTTCAACGCGATGGTCGAGCGGTTTCTCTCGCAGGAGCAGGGTGGTGCGTAACGGCGTACGCCCGGAATACGTCCGCGCAATGTGACAAGCTTTCAATCCGGAAGCATGCACAGGCGATGCCAAGCAATCCTGACCGAGCACGACAGGTCGCAGTCCTGCCGATCCTTACCGTGCTGAAAGCTGTCTCGCTGCCGGTGTTCCAACGGAGGAACGCAGCGCTTCGCTGCACTGCGACAACCGCTTGACGCTGCATGCCGGTCGGCGCACGATACGTCCGTGCATTTGGAGCGGGACGCGCCGGCCGCGCGGTTCCTGCACCCGCGACACGCAAAAGAACAACGATGAGCCTTTACGCACTCGTACCGGAATACCGGCCCCGCGTTTGTCGGCCCGCCGGAACCACGCTTCACCCGACGCCCGTCGCGTCACGTATCCGTCATCCCTTTTCGTACCGTGCCTCGGTACACTTCCCCGTCCGCGCGCGAGCCGCGACGATGAACGGCGCCCGTTGGGCGCGCCGCATCGCAGCGTCGTCTGCCGCTCCTCACCATCGCATCCTGAACGGCGCCTACACCGGCGTCTCGTGACGTCCGTCGCGCCCATCCTTGCAATGCGCCGCCGGCCTGCCTGACTGCCCGGCGGCACCGGAGTCCGAAGCATTTCGATTGAGCTTGAAAAAGCAAACGCAAGCAGTTCGGTTCGAGGTTCAAGGAGAAAAACTCATGTCGCAGCTTTCGAATGAAGAAGCAAACGGCAGTTCGGGGAGTGGCAAGGTCAAGCTGATCAAGTGGGCGATCATCATCGCCGGCGTCGCGATCGCGGCACCGGCGGCGTTGTTCATCCTGAAGGGGGTGATCGCACTGGTCACGGCGGGCGTGATCGGCCTCGGCGCGATCTATTTCGCGCCGGTCGTCGCGATGAAGTTCGCGAACCAGAAGGTGAAGATGATCGTCCAGGAGGCGCAGGCGAATCCGATCGAGACGCTGATCAATCAGCTCGCGGAAAAGCGCCAGGCGGCCCAGAAATTCGCGGACAGCATCACCGCGTTCCGCACCGAGGTGAAGAACTTCGAGAACAAGACGGAACTGTTCGAGAAGCAGTATCCGGACGACGCGCCACGCTTCCGGCAGCAGCTCGACACGATGAAGCAACTGCTCTCGTTTCGCGAGGGGCGCTACAAGCAGGTGCAGGCCGAACTGAAGAATTTCGCATCGGCGATCGACCGTGCGAAGGCGATGTGGGACATGTCGCAGGCCGCGCAGCAGATGAACAAGCTCGCGGGCCGGCAGGCGTCCGACACGTTCGAGCAGATCAAAACCGACGTGGCCGTCGATTCGGTGATGCGCTCGGTCAACAAGGCGTTCTCCGAAATGGAGACGTCGCTGATGGATAACCCCGAGGTCAAGCAGGCACAGCAGCAGGCGGTGATGAACGCGCCGCACGCGCCCGGGCTCGACGCGACGACCCCCGCGCAACTGCCGTCGAAACAACCATAACTTCCTGCAGGCTCGCAACCATGAAAAAACTTCTTGGCGCCATCGCATTTCTGGTCGTGCTCGTCGGCGTATGGATCGTGCATCAGGGTGGCCTGTCGACGCTGATTCCCGCGCATGACGCGGCCCCGGCCTCGACGTCCGCGCAAAGCGGCGACAGCGGCCCGTCCACGCAGGCATCGCCGTCGTCCAACGTGCTGCCGGCCGGCTTCACGCCACAGGCCAGCGCGCTGAAATCGATTGCCGAAAACGGCATCGTGCGGATTTCCGTGCAGAACCCGAGCGAACCGTTCTTCGGCGAGGACAAGGGCACGCCGCACGGCTTCAACGTCGAATTCGCGCGGCTGCTGTTCGCGGATCCGTCGTTCTCGCACGGCGGCAAGCCGGTGGCCGTCGATACGCGTCACGAGGTCGACACGTATCCGGGCGTGCCGAAGCAGCTGCTCGATACGGATGCGAAGGGGAACCACGTGGTCGACGTGGCGATGGACGGGCTGACGTTCCCGGACAACACGCCGTCGGGCGTCGTCTATTCGGTGCCGTACGTCGACGATTTCGGCTATTCGCTGATCGTGCGGCAAGGCTCCGCGATCCGCTCGACCGACGATCTCGCGGGCAAGACGGTCGGCATCCTGAAGGGTGACCCGGACGTGCGTGCGTTCGTCACGCGCCAGTACCCGAACGTGAAGTTCGTGGAAGTCGACGATTCCGATCCGGCCTTCATCGCGAAGAGCATCGACGGCCATACGGTCGACGCGTTCATCTACGACTATCCGTTCGCGGTCAGCTCGATCAAGGACACCGACCTGAAGTTCGCGGTGACCAAGCTCGACGGTTCGAACATCGCGTACAAGATCGGCGTGCGCGCGGACGACCAGGATCTGCTGATCTACCTGAACGCCGCGATCGCGAAGCTCAAGCAGTCGCCGCAGTATCTCGACCTGCTGCGCAAGTACTTCGTCAGCGACCAGGCGGTGACGACCGCGGCCGCGTCGGGCGAGCATACGTACGTGGTGAAGGCGGGCGACACGCTGAACATGATCGCGGCGAGCAAGCTCGGCAGCGGCCAGCGCTATCGCGAGATTCAACGCCGCAACAACCTCGCCAACCCGAACCTGATCCTGGCGGGCCAGCATCTGGTGATTCCGGTGCGGTAACGGCGGCGTGACGTGAACGAAGGAAGCTGAAGGGACGTGAAGGACGGCGCGCGGCCCGGCGGAGAGGATCCGCCGGGCCGCGCGCTTTTCTGCGTCAGTGCGTGATCGACAGGAACAGGTAGGCAGCGAACAGCGACAGGTGTACGACGCCGTGCAGCACCGTCGTGCGCCCCTGGCTGAGCGTCAGCGTGCTGACCAGCAGCGTAAGCGCCAGCAGCACGGTTTCCATCGGGCCGATGCCGAGCGTGAGCGGCTGGCCGACCCAGATGAACACGGCCGCGACGGTCGGGATCGTGAGCCCGATACTCGCGAGCGCCGAACCGAGCGCGAGGTTCATGCTGGTCTGCAGGCGATTCGCTCGCGCGGCGGTGACGGCCGCGAGCGCTTCCGGCAGCAGCACGAGCGCGGCGATCACGATACCGACCGCGGCCTCGGGCGCGCCGAGCTTCATCACCGCATGCTCGACGGCCGGCGACAGCAGCTTCGCGAGCAGCACGACCGCGACGAGACTCACGAACAGCAGCACCAGGCTGATCAGCGCGGTGCGGCCGCTCGGCGGCGCCGCATGCACCGATTCGTTCGCGCTGTCGTGCCCGGTGAGGAAGTAGTCGCGATGGCGCACGGTCTGCACGAACACGAACGCGCCGTACAGCACGAGCGACGCCACGCCGGCGAACGCGAGCTGCGATTTCGAGAAGAACGGGCCCGGCGCGGCGCTCAGGTAGTTCGGCATCACGAGCGACAGCACCGACAGCGACGCCAGTACCGCGAGCGCCTTGCTGGCGCCGCGCCCCTGGAAGTCCTGCTCGCCGTGCTTCCACGCGCCGACCAGCAGGCAGATGCCGACGATGCCGTTGCAGATGATCATCACGGCGGCGTACACGGTATCGCGGGCGAGGCCCGATTTCTCCGGGCCCGCGCCGAGCATCACCGACACGATCAGCGCGACTTCGATGACGGTCACGGCGATCGCGAGCACGAGCGTGCCGAACGGTTCGCCGACGCGGTGCGCGACGACTTCGGCATGGTGGACGGCGGCGAACACGGCGCCGGCGAGGGCGGCGGCGAACACCGCGATGACGAGGCCTTCGGCCGGTACGACGCGCGACAGCGCGAGGACCAGCCAGGCGGCAAGCGGGGCCACGAGGGTCCAGCGCGGGAGCTGGTTGGACGAGAGCGGCATGGAGGGTTTCCTTATGCGAGTGGCGGCGCGCGACGCGCCGTCACGGGTTGACGAAGCCCGGCCGTACTATCCGCCGAACGAGGATGATGAAACCGAAGGGGGGCGGCACGCAACGGTGCTGCCCGGGGTTCGCCGCCATGAGGCAGCGAGGGGCGCGGGCGGGCCGGAGCCCGTCGCGGGATGAAACGATTCGATGCGGCCGGCCGCGAACGACGAGGCGAGCACGGGTGACGACGCACGGGCCCGAGGCTCGGTTCCGACCCCGAAAGGGCGGCCGGCGATGGACGGCGGTGGCGACGTGACACGCGGTTTCCCCCTTAAATCCGGCGGTTTGTCGAATTTTATCAGGCGTTCGGGGGGCACTATCTCATATTCAAATGCTTTCATTGACCTTTCGGTTTGCAAAAAGTGCCCCGACCTTTCGATTTTTTGTCTTTGCAGTTTCCGTAACGGTCTCTTGCACGACACATTCGGGCTCGCCCTGACATAAATCTACCGACCGGTCGGTTTATAATCGCTCGCACCTCCACTTCATGACGGATCGCAAGCGATGGCTGTTTCTTCTGCACATTCGGTGAACTCGGGCGCGCTGGCGCCGTCGGCCGTCGTCGGCGTGATCGGCGCCGGCGCGATGGGCGCGGGCATTGCACAGGTCGCGGCGGCGGCCGGCCATGCGGTGCTGCTGTACGACCTGAACGAAGCTGCCTGCGACAAGGCGCTGGCCGGCATCCGCGCACAGTTCGCGCGGCTCGCGGAGAAAGGCCGGCTCGAACCGGCGCAGGCGGAAGCGGCCGGCAGCCGGATTCGCGCGGTGCGTGAACTGGCCGATTTCGCGGGCGCCGCACTGATCGTCGAGGCGGCGGCCGAGCGGCTCGACGTGAAGCGCGAGATCTTCGCGACGCTCGAGCGCCATGTCGACGACGCGTGCCTGCTGGCCACCAATACGTCATCGATCTCGATCACGTCGATCGCGGCCGGGCTGCGCGTGCCGCATCGCGTCGCCGGCCTGCATTTCTTCAACCCGGCGCCGCTGATGGCGCTCGTCGAGGTGGTCAGCGGGCTCGCGACCGCGCCTGCAGTCGCGCAGGTGCTATATGCAACCGCCGCCGCGTGGGGCAAGCGGCCCGTGATGGCGAAATCGACGCCGGGCTTCATCGTGAATCGCGTCGCGCGGCCGTATTACGCGGAGGCGCTGCGCGTGCTGAACGAGCAGGGCGGCGCGCCGGCATCGATCGACGCGGTGATGCGCGAGGCCGGCGGCTTCCGGATGGGGCCGTTCGAGCTGATGGACCTGATCGGCCATGACGTGAACTTCGCGGTGACCGAATCGGTGTTCCGCGCGTATTTCAACGATCCGCGCTACACGCCGTCGCTGATCCAGCAGGAACTCGTGAACGCGGGCTTCCTCGGGCGCAAGTCGGGCCGCGGCTTCTATTCGTATGTGGACGGCGCGACGCCGCCTGCCCCCGA
>NZ_JAAGPH010000378.1:0-812 GCF_017104705.1 Burkholderia sp. Se-20373
GCCTCGTCGATCACCGTGCCCATGTCGACCGACGGATCGGCCGGATTGCCGTACGACCACGCGCTGGTTTTCTCGACCACCAGCTCCGTAAAACGATCGGCCACCGACTCGTGCACGAGCATCCGCTTGATCGCGGTGCAGCGCTGGCCCGAGTTCTTGTACGAGCCCGACACCGCGAGCGTGCTCGCTTCGTCGAGATCGGCGTCTTCCATCACGATGATCGGATCGTTGCCGCCGAGTTCGAGCACCGCGCGCCGGTAGCCCATCCGCGACGCGATCGATTTGCCGATCGACACACCGCCCGTGAACGTAATGAGATCGATCGCCGGGTTCGTGATCAGCTCGTCGGCAATCTCCTTCGGGTCGCCGGTGATGACTTGCAGCATCTGCGGCGGCAAACCGGCTTCGTACAGGATGTCCGCGAAGAGATAGCACGACAGCGGCACCTTCTCCGACGGCTTCACCACGATCCGGTTGTTGGTCGCGACCGACGGCACGATCTTGTGCGCGACCTGGTTCATCGGGTGATTGAACGGCGTGATCGCCGAAATCACGCCGAGCAGCGGGTCGCGCTGCGTGTACACGCGACGTTTCTTGCCGTGCGGGGTCAGGTCGCACGAGAAGATCTGCCCGTCGTCCTTCAGCACTTCACCGGCGCCGAACGTCAGCACGTCGGCCACGCGGCCTGCTTCGTACGTCGAATCCTTGATGCACAAGCCGGCCTCGGCCGTGATCAGCGCTGCAATCTCTGCGGTGCGCGAACGCACGATATCGGCCGCACGGCGCAGGATCGCCGCGCGATCGTGGCGCGT
>NZ_JAAGPH010000379.1:0-808 GCF_017104705.1 Burkholderia sp. Se-20373
GAGGCGGGTCGCCACCAGCACGACCTGCGCGGTGCGCGGCGCGACCTCGAGCGTGACCGTGCGGGCGCGGGCCGTCGCATCCGGTGCGCTCGCGGGCGCCTTCGCGCGCTGGAATTCGGAGCCGACCGCGAGCACGCGCGCACGCCGCACCACGGTCTCCGCTTCGAACGTGCCGGGCGACGTCGCCGAGCCGCCGATCTGCTGCGTCAGCAACACGTCGACGAAGTCGCCCGGCTGGATCAGCCCCGCGTTGCCCGACACGTCGTCCACCGGCACCGAGATCGCGCGCATGCCGGGCTGCAGCGCGGCCGCGAGAAAATCCGGCGCGCCGGCCGGTATCACGTTCTCGACGCGAATCGGTGCGCCCGCGCCGACGTGGTTGCGCAGCAGCGCGCCCTTCAGGTCCGCGCCCGGCTGCGACTCGACGAACGCGCCAGCCGGCACCTGCGCGCGCGGCATGCGCTTCCACGCGAGATCGTTGTCGCGCAGCAGCAGCCCTTCCGGCAGGTCGGCGGCGGCGACCCGCACGCGTGCCTGATCCGTTTCGGCGGGCACCGACGGCGTCGATGCGGCGACGTACAGCTCGCGCAGGATGAACGCACCGATGCCGGCGGCAACGACGAGCACGGCCAGTCTCAGCGGTTTGGGCATGGCGGCGTGCGTCCCCCCGGCTAGGTAAGCGAAACCGTGTGTGGAAACGACGCCCAGACGGCCAGCGTGCCGCCGAGCGCGAGCGCAACGCCGTACGGCACGCCGCGCGCGGCGACCGCGCGAACCGAGCCTGCGCGCCGCGGCCGCGACGCCAGCA
>NZ_JAAGPH010000380.1:0-673 GCF_017104705.1 Burkholderia sp. Se-20373
TGCCGTGCCGATCACGATAGCCTGGTCGTCGGCCGGCAGCCCGGTCGACACCGGGAAGCGCGCATGCCGGTAGTCGGCCAGCGCGCCGAACCACGACGCGAGCACGCCCGCGCTGCGCAGCGTCGCCGAATCGGGCGACGCCGGCAGCACGAACGGCAGCCGCACGCGGCCGTTGTCGCGCCGGTCGAAGAACGGCGCGGGCAGCAGCGCGAGATCGTTCGGCAGGCGGACCGGCGATTCGTCGAGGATCAGCTCGCTCTTCGGGCTCACGTCGGCCCATAGCGCCGAGTTGGCCGGATCCTCGCAATGGTCGAGCGTGTAGTGCGCGATCAGGCGCAGGCCGATCTGGTTGAAATCCGAGAAGTAGCGCGGATCGATCGGGATCTCCTGCGTGACCGTGCGGCCCGCCTGCGCGGCGTCGAACGGGACGGTCGCGATGACCTCGCCGTTCACCGACACCTTCAGGTGCGACATCGGGAACACCAGCGACGGCGAATACGCGTAAGTCAGGCGCAGCCGCGCGCCGGTGACCACGCGGTCGAGCCGCACGCCCGCATTGATCGTGCGGGCGTCGTCGGCGCCGCGCAGGCGCAGCGGATCGAACGCGCCGAGCGACGCGAATGGCAGGCGCACCGTCGTCACCGGCAGCCCGGCCGCGGTCGCGCTGTCCGCC
>NZ_JAAGPH010000381.1:0-791 GCF_017104705.1 Burkholderia sp. Se-20373
TCGCTGCCGTCGTCGTTCTTCACGAACTCGTACACGGCTGCCGGGCAGAAACGCGCCTCCGGCCCCGCGTACGTGCGCAGGTTCACGTTCACCGGCACGCTCGCGTCCTTCAGCGTCAGGTGCGCCGGCTGGTTCTCCTCGTGGTTCGTGTTCGAGATGAACACCGACGACAGACGATCGAACGTCAGCTTGCCGTCCGGCTTCGGATACTCGATCGGCTGGCATTGCGACGCCGGCTTCAGCATCTCATGATCCGCATGCTTGTGATGCAGCGTCCACGGCACGTTGCCGCCCATCACCTTCTGCTCGAGCCCGACCATCAGCGTGCCGAGGTACAGTCCCTTGGCCATCCACTGCTTGAAGTTGCGCGCGCGGTACAGCTCCGTGTACAGCCACGACTGCTTGAACGCATCCGGGTACGCGTTCAACTCGTCCGACTGGCGGCCGGCCTGCACCGCGTCGAACGCGGCGTCGGCGGCCAGCATGCCGGTCTTGATCGCCGCGTGGCTGCCCTTGATCCGCGACGCGTTCAGGAAGCCCGCATCGTCGCCGATCAGCGCGCCGCCCGGGAACACCGTCTTCGGCAGCGACAGCAGCCCGCCCGCCGTGATCGCGCGCGCGCCGTACGACACGCGCTTGCCGCCTTCGAGGAACGCGCGGATCGACGGATGCGTCTTGTAGCGCTGGAATTCCTCGAACGGCGACAGGTACGGGTTCGTGTAGCCGAGGCCCACCACGAAGCCGACCACGACCTGGTTGTTGTCCATGTGATACAGGAACGAGCCGCCGTA
>NZ_JAAGPH010000382.1:0-647 GCF_017104705.1 Burkholderia sp. Se-20373
TCGCGGCGTGTCGCTCGGGGCGCCGCCCGACCTGTTCAATGCGGCCGGCCAGGCGTGGGGCGTGACGACCTGGACGCCCGCCGCGCTGCGGGCGGAAGGCTTCGTGCCGTTCGTCGAACTGTTGCGCGCGGCGTTCGCGCATGCGGGCGGCATCCGCATCGATCACGTGCTCGGCTTCGCGCGGATGTGGATCGTGCCGGACGGCGGCTCGCCGCGCGACGGCGCGTACCTGCGCTATCCGGTCGACGATCTCGTGCGGCTCGTCGCGCTCGAGGCGGCCCGTCATCGCGCGCTCGCGATCGGCGAGGATCTCGGCACGGTGCCGGCCGGCTTCCGCGAACGGCTCGGCGCGCAGGGCATCGCCGGGATGCGCGTGCTGTGGTTCGAGCGAGACGCCGGCGGCACCTTCCGGCCGCCGGCGGCGTGGGATCGCGACGCGATCGCGATGACGTCGACGCACGATCTGCCGACCGTGGCCGGCTGGTGGCGCGGGGTCGATCTGGCCTGGCGGCGGATCGCGGCCGAGGCGGCGCAGCAGTCCGACGACGGGGAGGCGCGCAACGCGGCGCCGCGTGCGCGGCCAGATCGGAAGAGCGTCGGGGAGGGAAAGGGGTGCTGCCGAGGGTTAGATGCCGGAGGTGGGCGAA
>NZ_JAAGPH010000383.1:0-744 GCF_017104705.1 Burkholderia sp. Se-20373
TACGGATCAAAGCTTGTTTGCCAGCTCCCCGTAGCTTTTCGCAGGCTACCGCGTCCTTCATCGCCTGTGATCGCCAAGGCATCCACCACATGCACTTGTTCGCTTGACCCTATAACGAGTCTGTCTCATCGACAGTCGCTACAGGTTGAGTTCTCGCGTTGTGCCGTATTCCAAATTGAGTCAAACATAGAGTTCGAATCATCTTGAGATACATCGATACAATCACAACCCGGATAGTTTCCACGTCCATCTCAAGACGCTTCTGCTATCCAAATTACTTGCTTCTTCCAGATTGTTAAAGAACGACAGCCGATATGGTTTTACTCATATCACTCTGACTGGCTCAATCGCCAATGCAAAATTCTCGGTTCAGCGTCTGAACCAAGCCCTTAGCGTTGGTGATTGGTGGAGGCAGACGGGATCGAACCGACGACCCCCTGCTTGCAAAGCAGGTGCTCTCCC
Source organism: Burkholderia sp. Se-20373 (assembly GCF_017104705.1). NCBI lineage: Bacteria > Pseudomonadati > Pseudomonadota > Betaproteobacteria > Burkholderiales > Burkholderiaceae > Burkholderia > Burkholderia sp. Se-20373. The sequence continues at coordinate 463 of NZ_JAAGPH010000383.1, forward strand.
AGCTGAGCTATGCCCCCATGTACAGATTTGCCTCAGGGTGTACCGCCACACAAGACGGTGGTGGGTCTGGTTGGATTCGAACCAACGACCCCCGCCTTATCAAGACGGTGCTCTAACCGACTGAGCTACAGACCCCTGAGTCTGTCTTTAAATTTACAGCCGATAAGCGTGAGCGCTCAACTTGTGCGAGAAGCTCTGGAAAGGAGGTGATCCAGCCGCACCTTCCGATACGGCTACCTTGTTACGACTTCACCCCAGTCATGAATCCTACCGTGGTGACCG
>NZ_JAAGPH010000384.1:0-734 GCF_017104705.1 Burkholderia sp. Se-20373
GAGTCCGCGGGCCGGCTGCCGGGTGCCGATTCGTCGCCGGGCGCGGCCGGCCTTGCGCTCGCGCGCCGCTATGCGCTTGGCGCGGCGGCGGTCGCGCTCGCGGCGCTCGGGTGCGTGCCGCGCGCACCCGGCTGGGCGCTGGCGGCCGGGTGGGTCGCGCTGGCGCTCGCCTGTGTCGCGTGGATCTACCGGCGCGGCGCGCCCGGCGCATTCCAGAAGGACGCGCACGGGCGGTTCCCGGTCGTCATGCGCTGGCTGCTCGCGCCGACGATTGCGGGCGCGTTCATCAATTCGCGGCTGTGGACGTTCCGGCAGCCGGCGCCGGTACGGATCGACGAACGCGTGTCGATCGGGCGTACACCGACCACGCGCGACGTGCGCCGCCACGGCTTCACGGCGCTGGTCGACCTGACCGCCGAAATGCCGCGCTGGGCGTCGGTGGATGCGTCGCTCGCGTATGCGACCGTGCCGCAGCTCGATCTCGTCGCGCCGACGGCCGGGCAACTCGCGCAGGCCATCGCGGCGCTCGAACGCCTGCATGGGGAAGGGCGCGACGTGCTGGTCTGCTGCGCGCTCGGCTACGGGCGCAGCGTACTGTGCGCGGCCGCGTGGCTGGCGGCGCGACGCGGGCTGGGCGATGCGAGATCGGAAGAGCGTCGTGGAGGGAAAGAGGGTTGGGCTAGGTGTAGAGCTCGGGGGTCGCTGGATGAGTAAGAAAAAAAGGAAGACAATGA
>NZ_JAAGPH010000385.1:0-647 GCF_017104705.1 Burkholderia sp. Se-20373
CAGCGGCAGTCCGAACGGCACGCCGCTCGCCGGATCGCGCGCATCGGCGGCGATCGACGCCGTGTCGCAAGCGATCGCGCCGACGGTCGCTTCGGTCGGCCCGTAGTGGTTGATCACGCGGCAGGCCGGCGCCAGCGCGGCCAGGCGCGCGACGAGCGCCCAGGTGAGCGTTTCGCCGCCCGTCACGAGCGCGTGGCGCGGCAGCACGTCGGCCGGCTCACGTGCATCGAGCAGCGCCTGCAGGTGGCTCGGCACGATCTTCAGCACGCCGACGTCGCGGCGGCGCATTTCTTCGGCGAACAGGTCGGGATCGAACGCGCACGCAGCAGGCAGCAGGTGCAGCGTGCGGCCCGCGCACAGCGCACCGAACAGCGTCGTGTGGCCGAGGTCGGCCGCGACGGTCGACACCATCGCGAACGACGCATCCGGGGCGAACGCGAGTTCGTCGAGCATCCCCTGCGCGTAGTCGGCCAGCGCGCCGTGCGACACGACGACGCCCTTCGGCGTGCCGGTCGAGCCCGACGTATAGATCAGGTACGCGCCCTGTTCCGGATGCGGCGCGGTGCGCACGCCGGTTGCGTGGGCGAGCGTCACGTCCTGCGCGAGCGCGTCGACGTCGAGCGGCTGTGCGTCGATGCCGGCAGGCC
>NZ_JAAGPH010000386.1:0-406 GCF_017104705.1 Burkholderia sp. Se-20373
TCACCGGCAAGACGCCGACCGTGATCGCACTCGTCGACGCATTGCGCGCGGCCGGCTTCACGCCCGGCATCGTGTCGCGCGGCTACGGCGCGAACGTGAAGGCGCCGACCGCGGTCACGCCCGCGTCGCGCGCCAGCGCGGGCGGCGACGAACCGCTCCTGATCGCGCGCCGCACCGGCGCACCCGTCTGGGTTTGCCCGGATCGCGTCGCGGCCGCGCAGGCGCTGCGCGCCGCGCATCCGGACGTCGACGTGATCGTCAGCGACGACGGCCTGCAGCACTACCGCCTCGCGCGCACGGTCGAGCTCGTCGTGTTCGACCACCGGCTCGGCGGCAACGGCTTCCTGCTGCCGGCCGGGCCGTTGCGCGAGCCGCTGTCGCGGCACCGCGACGCCACGCTCGTCAA
>NZ_JAAGPH010000387.1:0-594 GCF_017104705.1 Burkholderia sp. Se-20373
TGCCCGCCAGTGCCCGATCGCGACGCCCGCGAGCAGCGCGGCGCCGCGTGTCGCGGCGTTCGGGCAGTCGATCGCGTGGAGCGACGCGCCGAGCGCATCGGCCAGCAACTGGCGCCAGCGCGGATCGACCGAGCCGCCGCCCGCGAGACGCAGGATCGCGACCGGATCGACGCGATCGGCGTCGCGGATCGCATCGAGCCCGGCGCGCAACGCGAACGCGACGCCTTCGAACGCGGCGCGCATCATCGCGCCGCGCGTGTCGCCGAGCCCGAGGCCGAGCCAGCCGCCGCGTGCGTCGGGGTTCATCCACGGCGAACGCTCGCCCGTCAGGTACGGCAGGAAGCACAGGCGTTCCGACGCCGCGTGGGCGAACGCGTCGTCATACGCATCGGCCCACTGCGCGTAGCCGAGCCAGCCGCGCACGGCTTCGAGCGCGAGCCCGACGTTCTGCATCGCGGCCATCGTGTAATAGCCGCCGCCGGCCGCCGCACGATAGCGATGCAGCCCGCGTCGAGCGGGCGGCAGCGCATCCGCGAGCACGACGATCTGGCCGCCGCTGCCGGTCGTCAGCAGCGCGTCGCCGGCGGCGGCGAG
>NZ_JAAGPH010000036.1:0-60933 GCF_017104705.1 Burkholderia sp. Se-20373
TGCTGTCGGCCGGCGCGGCGGTGGCGTGCGGCGCCGGCAGGCAGCGGGTCGCGGGCACCGCGCTCAGGTGCCGGTGGCCGGCCGCCGTGAACGCTTCGCAGATCGTGCGGAACCACGCGCGATCGACGACGGCCAGCACGCGGCGCCCGTCGGGCAGCGCGTCCGGATCGAGCGCGATATGGCAGCCGAGCGGATCCTGGATCAGCTGATCCTCGACGATGTTGGGCAGCGCCTGGCGCAGCTTCGGTCCCTTCAGCGGCGGCACGGTCGCGGCCAGCAGCAGCACGTCGCGCGCGGCGACGATCAGCACGGTCGCATTCGCGCGCGGCAGCAGCGCAAGCGCGGCGCGGCCGGCGCGCTGCACGTGGCCGGCCTTGTCGACGAGCGTGAACGGCAGCTCGGGCCACTGCCATTCCTGCAACGGCACGGCAGGCTCGCGCGGCGGCAAAGAAACAATCAACGTGCTCACAAGAGCTCCTCTCCCGATTGGCGTCGTTATAGCTGGTCGCGAATGCGCACGACCCGTGTCGAGTGCGTGGTCGGATCACGATACACGAGCGAGGTGCGATCAACCTCCGCCCGGTCATGCTGGATCCGGCCATGCACGATGAAATAGCTCGAATTGACGTCGATGACGCTCGAGTCGGGCGTCACGTTCGGCGGCGCACCGGCGCCGCGCAGCGCGAGCTGCACGTCGCCGACGTTGCGGAAAAACACGGTCTCGCGGCGCGACACGAGCGCCTGCGCGGACGACACGCTCATCCCCGGCATCAGCGCCGCGATCACCTCGGCCGGCGCCGTGTTCATGTTCACGGGCGTCGTGGTCGGCAGCACGGTGACGAACGGGCGCAGCCGCGCGACCATCTCGGGCGTCACGCCGTCGACGTCGAGCAGGCTGTCGACGCCCGTCATCATCAGCGGCGCGGGCCCGCGATCGCCGCCCGTCATGCCGGGATCGTCGGTGAAGCCGCCGCCGCCTTGCTGATCGGTCGTCACCGGCGCGGTGACCGGCGGCGCCGTGCCGCCGCCCGGCAGCGTCGGCATCTGGAAACGCGTCGCCGAATTCAGCAGGCTCGCGCGCACCTGGAGCGCGATGCGCTTCGCGAACGCGCCGTCGTAGCCGAGCGTCGTCAGCAGGCGCTGGAACGCCTGGACCTGCGTGACGTTCAACTGCAGCACGCCGGGCGCCGGCGATGCCACGAGGTTGCGCAGGTTGAACTTCGCCTGCGCGTCCTCGATCGAGCCGGAGAGATAGGTGTCTTCGCCGCCGGCGTCGTTGGGCGCACCGATCCGGCCGAGGAAGTCCGACAGTTTCGTCTTCGCGATCGGCACGCCCCAGATGCCGCCGAGATACGTGATGCCGGGCGCCGTGTCGCCTTCGGAACGCAGGATCATCCGCGTCCAGTCGAGCGCGCCGCGCGCGACCCACTGCGCCTGCGCGATCACGCGCTGGTTCTCGATCCGGCGGATCTGCACCTGCTGGCGCCACAGCATCCCCGAGACGAGGATCGCCGACAGCGCGACGACCAGCAGCGCGGTGATGATCGCCGCGCCGCGCTGGCGGCCGCGTGCCCGTGCGTGACCGGCAGCACGGGCGGCAAGCAATGAGCGGTGAGGGCGCGCGCGCATCGTCATTCCCCGACGAGGAAGATGCGCGTGACCGGCACACGCAGCGACGTCGCGCCGATGCTGACCTGCAGCCCCGTCACCGCGCGTGCGGGCGGCGCGTTGCCGATCTGCGGCACCTTGAGCGCATCGTTGTTCTGCGCGAGCGCGTCGTTGGCCGTCTGCAGGTTGGTGGTCCAGCCCACGCGCGGCACGTACAGCTTCGCGTCGATCGCGCCGACGCCGCCCATCAGCGCGACCCAGCTCCAGCCTTCGACGCTGCTGTCCTTCAGCATGGTGCGCAGCCGGTTCGCGTCGTCGATCGGCGGCGATGCATAGCGCACGACGCGCCCGCCGGCGATCCGGTAGCGCACCACCTGCAGCCGCGGCGCGACGCCCGGCACCTCGAGTTCGCGGACGATCTGCAGCGTGTTGCCTGCCACGCCGATCGCCGGCTGGCCGGCCTCGTCGTCGGTCGCGGCGAGCCGCGCGTCGATGCGCATCTGGTCGAACATCTGCGCGAACACGCGCTCGTCTTCCATCGCGGCCGCGACCTTGTCGCGACCGCGCATGATCTGGTCGAGCCCGCGCCACGCGAGGATCGCGACCACCGCGAGGATCGCGATCGCGATCATCAGCTCGATCAGCGTGAAGCCGCGGGCGGGGCGGGCGAGCGGGCGTCGCATCGGCGCGTCAGAGCGGACGGCTGGTTTCATTCGCGACCACCGTCACCATTTGCGCGAGCACGCCGGTGTGCCCGGGCATGCTCACCGAAATCCTCACGCGCCGGAACACCGGGTTGGGCGTGGTGCTCACGCGCTGCGTGCAGACGAGCTGCACGTTGCCTTGCGAGCAGTCGAAACTCTGTTCGCCGATCTCCGGCCACGCATGCGTGAGCCGCATCTGCGCGAGCGCGTTGTCGGCGCTCCAGCCGGCGAGCAGGCGGCGATGAAGGTCGGACGCGTTGTTCGCCATCGTGCCGACAGCACGGATCGACGCGGCGAGCGCGACCGCGATGATCGCGAGTGCGACCAGCACCTCGATCATCGTGAAACCGCGCGATGAGGAAACAGAAGAGGGCAGGCGACGACGCATCGTCATTGCACCTCGTAGCGGCCGTTGCCGGTGCCGACGATCGTCGCGCTGCCGACCGCCGAATGCAGCGTCACGCGCACCGGCGTGTCGATGCTCTCGGTACCGAACACGACGCGATTCGCATGCATGTCGGACCCCGGATAGTCGATGTCGGCGCCCGTGACGCCACCGTCCCAGTCGCGCGGGCGCAGCAGGTCGTCGCGTAGCGTGCGCCAGCCGTCGGGCGAACTCACGTCGAAACGGAAGCCGTGCGCGGTCGGCTGCCACGCGATCGGCCGGGCACGCACCTGCGCTTCGTCGCCGGCCGTCTCGAACAGCAGCGCGATGCGCTGCGCTTCCTCGCGCAGGTCGGTGCGCGGATTGCGCGTGAGCGACAGCGACGCGAGCGACACGAGCAGCCCCGCGATCACGAGCACGACCAGCATTTCGAGCAGCGTGAAGCCGCGCGTGCGATGACGCCGCGCGCCGTGCTTCGCTTGCCCGCCGTCGGCACGCACCGGCGCGGTCGAAGCCGCGCCGCGACGCACACGGCAATCGCGGCCGCAGCGGAAGGTCGTGCGAGTGGCGAGCATGAGGAAGGGAACGAAGCGTCGGGCCGGTCAGTGAGCGCTTATTGCCACGAACCGATGTCGGTGTCGTTGCCTTCGCCGCCTTCCTTGCCGTCGGCGCCGTAGCTGAACACGTCGATCTCGCCGTGCACGCCCGGGTTCAGGTACTTGTAGCCGTTACCCCACGGATCGTTCGGCAGGCGCTCGAGATAGCCGCCGTCCTTCCAGTTGTTCGGGATCGGATCGGTGGACGGCTTCTGGATCAGCGCGTTCAGGCCCTGCTCCTGGGTCGGGTAGCGGCCGTTGTCGAGACGGTACAGCTTGAGCGCCTGCATGATCGTGCCGATGTCCTGCTTCGCGGCGATGCGGCGTGCCTCGTCCGGGCGGCTCATGATCTTCGGCACGATGAGCGCCGCCAGGATCCCGAGGATCGCGACCACCACCATGATCTCGATCAGCGTGAAACCGCGCTGGCGACGCACGGCCGCGTTGCGGCGAGTGATCCACGTTTGCATGACTGACTACCTCTTTCCAAAAAATGTCGTTGGTCGGGTGACGCACCCGGCGCACCGGACGATTGCCTGACGGCAACCTTCCGAACCCGCGGGCGCGGAGCACGCATTGTAAGGCGCGCATTGCCGAGGGCTTTCACCCAACGCAAATTTCATATACATCCGTACAATAGCGCGCATGAACGCGCTCTCGATCCGGATCCTCTCCCTAGCCCTCTTCGCGGGTTTGTGCGCGACGGCCACCTACTGGGTCGTCACGCTGTCCGCCCGCGAAGCGCCGCTGCCCGCCGCCGCCGCGCGGCTGCCGATCCGCACCGAGGACGCCGCGGCGCTCTTCGGCGGTCAGCTCGACAAGAATGCCGTGCAGGACATCCACCTGTTCGGCATCCTCGCGCTCGACCACGGCGGCGCCGCGATCATCGGTGTCGGTGGCGAACCGCCGCGTGCCGTGTCGCTCGGCGCGGACGTCACGTCCGGCGCGAAGCTCGCCGAAGTCCGCCCCCGCTCGATCATCGTCGAGCGCAACGGCGCCCGCACCGAAGTCCAGCTGCCCGCCAACACGCCGTCCCCGGCGATCTACGTGCGCTGAAGCCGAAGGCGACGGCCCGACCCGCGGTCAGGCCGTCACTGCACCATGTTGTTCAGTTCGATGATCGGCAGCATCACGGCCAGCACGATCACGAGCACGATGCCCCCCATCGCCAGGATCAGCAGCGGCTCGAGCAGGCTCGTCAGGAACATCGTGCGACGCTCGAGCTCGCGCGCTTCACCTTCGGCCGCGCGATCCAGCATCGTCGTCACGTCACCCGTCGCTTCACCGGAACGGATCAGGTGCACGAGCACCGGCGGAAACGTCTTCACGTTGTTCAGCGCGCGCGACAGCGCGGAGCCTTCGCGCACGCGCACGATCGCGTCGTCGATGTTCGCGCGCATCGCACGGTTCGACAGCGTCTCGCCGGCCGCCTGCAACGCGCGCAGGATCGGCACGCCCGCCGCGGTGAGAATGCCGAGCGTGCTCGCGAAGCGCACCGTGTTGTAGCCGCGCACGAGCTTGCCCGCGAGCGGTGCGGTGAGCACCCAGCGGTCGAACGCGAGGCGCGGCCCGTCGCGCGACAGCGTCGACTTCACGAACCACACGATCAGCACGACGGCGATCAGGATCGCCCACCACCAGTGCCGCACGAAATCCGACAGCGCCATCATCACGATCGTCAGCACGGGCAGCTGCTGCTTCGTGCTCGCGAACACGTTGACGACCTGCGGCACGACGTAGCTCAGCAGGAACGTGACGATGCCGAAGGCGATCAGCGTGACGATCCCCGGATACGTGAACGCCAGCAGGATCTTCTGCTTCAGCGCGTTGCTCTGCTCGATGTAGTCGGCCAGGCGCGACAGCACGATGCCGAGCTTGCCGGTGTGCTCGCCCGCGGCGACGAGCGCGCGATAGATTTCCGGGAAGTCGCGCGGATGCTGGCCCAGCGCATTCGCGAGCGAGTGGCCGCCGAGCACCTCGGCGCGGATCGCGGCCATCAGTTCGCGGATGTAGTCGCGCTCGGCCTGCTCGGTCAGCACGCCGAGCGCCTCGTCGAGCGGCAGCCCGGCGATCAGCAGGCTCGCGAGCTGGCGTGTGAGGATCGCCTGTTCGCGCTGCGACAGCTTGCGGCCGAACGCGAGCCGCTGCGACCGCGCCCCGCGCGTCGCGCTGGCGGCCGGCTCGACGACGAGCGGCGTGAGCCCCTGCGTACGCAGCTGGCCGCGCGCGGCGCGTGCGCTGTCGGCATCGATGACGCCTTTCTGCGCGCGTCCCGCCGAATCGATTGCTTCGAAACGGAATGCCGGCATCGCGCTATGCGCCTCCCGTCACGCGCAGCACTTCCTCGAGCGACGTCGCGCCCGACGCGAGCCAGCGCTCGGCGTCGTCGCGCAGCGTGCGCATCCCTTCCGCCCGGCCGGCAGCGAGAATCTCCGCATCGGCCGCGTTGCGGTGGATCAGCGAGCGGATCGACTCGTCGACCAGCAGCAGTTCGTACACACCGCGCCGGCCCGAATATCCCGAGTGCCCGCACTTGTCGCAGCCGACCGGATGCCACACGGTGCGGCCTTCTTCCTGGCGTTCTTCCTTGCAGACGGGGCAGAGCTGCCGCACCAGCCGCTGCGCGAGCACGCCGAGCAGCGACGACGCGAGCAGGTAGGGCTCGACGCCCATGTCGGTCAGGCGCGTGACGGCCGAGGCCGCGTCGTTCGTGTGCAGCGTCGCGAGCACGAGGTGGCCCGTCAGCGACGCCTGCACCGCGATCTGCGCGGTTTCGAGGTCACGGATTTCGCCGATCATGATCACGTCCGGATCCTGGCGCAGGATCGAGCGCAGCGCACGGGCAAAGGTCATCCCGATCCGCTCGTTCACCTGCGTCTGGCCGATGCCGCCGAGGTCGTATTCGATCGGGTCCTCGACGGTCATGATGTTCGTCGTCGCGGTTTCGAGCCGCGACATCGACGCATACAGCGTGGTCGTCTTGCCCGAACCCGTCGGGCCCGTGACGAGCACGATGCCGTGCGGGCGCGCGATCAGCTTGTCGAATTGCACGAGCGTGTCGCGGCCCATCCCGAGCGCCTCGAGGTTCAGGCGCTGCGCATCCTTTTCCAGCAGACGCAGCACCGCGCGCTCGCCGTGCCCGGTCGGCAGCGTCGACACCCGCACGTCGACCGGCCGGCCGCCGACGCGCAGCGTGATGCGGCCGTCCTGCGGCAGGCGCTTCTCGGCGATGTCGAGCTGCGCCATGATCTTGATCCGCGAGATCAGCGCGCCGTGCAGCGCCTTCTTCGGCCGCACGACGTCGCGCAGCGTGCCGTCGACGCGAAAGCGCACGACCGACGCGTTCTCGAACGGCTCGATGTGGATGTCCGACGCCTGTTCGCGCGCCGCTTGCGTGAGCAGCGCGTTGATCATCCGGATGATCGGCGCGTCGTCTTCCGATTCGAGCAGATCCTCGACTTCGGGGATGTCCTGCATCAGCCGCGACAGGTCGACTTCGCCCTCGACTTCGCCGACCACCTGCGCGGCGCTGCCGTCCTGGCGTGCGTACGCATGGTTGATCGCCTGCGCGAGCTCGTCGGCCGGCACGCGATGCACGGCGATCGAGCCGAAGTTGCGCGCGATTTCCGCGAGCGCGGCGTCGCTCGTGCGTTCGCTGATCCACACCTCGAGCGTGTCGTCGAGCTGATGCGCGATCAGCACCTGGCCGCTCTTCGCGAAGCCGTACGGCAACAGTCGCGCGGCGAGCGGCGACGGCGGCTGCCGTTCGCCCGGCGCGCCGCCGTGGGTGGAAGAGGCGTGCACGTCGCTCACTGCGACGCTCCCGGCGTGGCCGTCAGCGGCTGTTGCGGCACGGCTTGCTGCGGCACGCTCTGCGGCTGCGCGGGCGTCGCCTCCGGCAACGGCTGGGCCGGCACCGGCGCCACCTGGCGCTGCAGCTGCTGGCGACGCATCTTGTCGAGGTCGAACAGGTTGCCCGCGGCCGTGCCGCCCTGGCTCGGGCCGATCGGCATCGGCGGGACGACCGGATCGTCCTTGTCGCGGATCACGTTGTTGTCCGACTTGTACGCACCCGTCACGCCCTGGATGTAGTCGTAGCGGTTGGACGTGACTTCCTGCGCGGTACTGCGATCGGAGATGATCACCGGGCGCAGGAACACCATCAAGTTGGTTTTCTGGCGCACCTTCGATTCGGAGCGGAACAGCTGGCCGATCCACGGGATGTCGCCGAGCAGCGGCACCTTGCTGTTCGACACCTGGTAGTTGTCCTGCATCAAGCCGCCGAGCACGATGATCTCGCCGTTGTCCGCGAGGATCGTCGACTGGATCGAGCGCTTCGTGAAGGTCGGGCCGGTCTGCGCATTCGTCGTGCCGCTGACGACCGCCGAATCTTCCGTGTAGAGCTGCAGCTTCAGGATCCCGCCGTCGGTGATCTGCGGCTTCACGTGCAGCGTCAGGCCGACGTCGCGGCGATCGTAGGTATTGAACGCATTGCTCGTCGTGCCGCTCGTCAGGTTCGAATACGAGCCGGTCGCGATCGGCACGTTCTGGCCGACGACGATCTTCGCTTCCTCGTTGTCGAGCGTCACCAGGTTCGGCGTCGACAGCACGTTCGCGTCGCTCACGCCCGCGAAATACTGCAGCAGCGCACCGAGCCCCTGCACGCCGAACATGTTGTGCAGCCAGCCGATGTTGAGCCCCTGGCTCAGCGCCCCGAGATTGTTGGCCAGCCCGCCGCCGGAGATGCCGCCGGCGGCGTTGGTCACGCCGCCCGCCGTCAGGTTGATGATGCTGTTGCCCAGGCCCAGCCCGGGGTTCAGGTTCGTGCCGCCGAGGAACTGGCCGCTCGCCACCTGCCACTGGATGCCGAGGTTGCCCTGCGTCGTCGAGTTCAGCTCGACGATCAGCGCCTCGATATAGACCTGCGCGCGCCGCGCATCGAGCTGGTCGATCACCGAGCGCAGGTTCCGGTAAACCGGATCCGACGCGGTGATGATCAGCGAGTTGGTCGCCGCGTCGGCCTGGATCATCCCGCCGGGCTGGTTGTCGTCGCCCTTGTCCTTGTCGCCGCCGAGCAGGCCGCCGCTGCCGAGCCCGCCGCTGCCGGACGTGCCGCCGTACGACGACGAGGACGACGAGCCGCCGAGGCCGCCCGACGGCAGCGGCGGCGTGCCGGAGGTACCGGTCGAGAAGTTGCCGCTCGATGACGAGCCGCCGTTCTGGTTGAAGCTGTTCGCATCGTTGGACGATGCCGACGAGCCGCTGTCGCTGCCGCTCCCCTTGCCGAGCATCCCGCGCAGCGTCTTCGCGAGCTTCACCGCATCGGCGTTGCGCAGCGGCACGACGTGCATATTGCCGGGCACCGCGCTCGGTGCGTCGAGCTGCTGCACGAGCCGCTTCGCGGCCGCGAGGCGCGACGCGCTCGACGCGCGCAGCATCAGCGAGTTGGTGCGCGGGTCGGCCGTGACCGACACCTTCAGCGTCGCATCGCTGTTGCCGATCGCGCCCGGGTCGAGCATCTTCTGCAGCTGCGCGGCGAGGTCGATCGCGTTCGCGTTGCGCAGCGGAACGACCTGCACCTGCGCGCCCGCGGCGCTGTCCACGCCGGCGATGATCTGCGCGATGCGCCGCACGTTGTCCGCGTAGTCGGTCACGACGATCGTGTTGTTCGCCGGGTAGGCGGTGACCGTGTTGTTCGGCGAGATCAGCGGCCGCAGCACGGGCAGCAGGTTGTTCGCCGATTCGTTGTGCAGCTCGAACACCTGCGTGATCACCTGGTCGCCGCGCGCCTGCGGCGCATTGCCGACATAGGTCGGCACGCCCTGCAGTTTCGCGTCGGCCTCGGGCACGACCTTCAGCACGCCGTGATCCTGCACGAGTGCGAAGCCCTGCATGCGCAGCGCCGACTGCAGCGTCTTCAGCGCCTGGTCTTCCGGCACCGGCCGTTCGGCCACGAGGTTGAGCTGCCCCTTCACACGAGGGTCGACGATGATGGTCTTGCCGGTTGCGGCGCCGATCGCCTTGGCGACCTGGTCGATATCCGCATTCACGAAATTGAGTGTGACCTGAGCGTAGGCGGCCTGCGAGACGATGATGCCGGCGACGATCAGGGTCGTGGCGACACGCCGCATAACGAAGCGATTTCTTGTCATGGATGAATGGGTCGATGCCGGCTCAGGCCACTTCCGGCGGTAGTGCTGGGATCCAAGTCCGAAAGAGGCGACATTAGCAGTTTTTCATGTCCGAAATATCACATTGATCCGAGGACTGTCTCACATACGACATGTGTCCGGCGAATCGTATGCAATCTGTAAGATTCGGCATTATTCTCGGCACGCGGCCATCGCCTCCGTTTTCACGATGAACCGACACGGAAATGCGGTATAACCGGGCGGCGGTATTCCTGTATGTCGCGAGCTGACTGACTGTCGGTATGATACGGGCGGCACGATTCTCGTCGCACGAATAACAGGCACGGGTTTTCCCGACCCTCACGCATTTTCTTGTCGATTTCGCACCATGAACAGACGGTTCGTTTCGATCGTGTTGATCGCCGCCGGCGGGTGTTTCGCCAGCGCGAACGCTCGCGCGGACTGTTTCGACGAGGCCGCTAAATATCAGCAGGTCAATCCGCTGATCCTGCGCGCGATCGCGTGGCAGGAATCGCGCAACCGGCCCGGCGCGCTGAACAAGAACACGAACGGCTCGGTCGACTACGGCCTGATGCAGATCAATTCGATCCACCTGCCGACGCTGTCGCGCTATGGAATCGGCCGCGACACGCTGATGGAGCCGTGCAAGAACGTCTATATCGCCGCGTGGCATCTCAAGCAGAAGATGAACCGTTACGGCAACACGTGGCAGGCGGTCGGCGCCTATCACTCGGAAACCCCGTCGCTGCGCGACAAGTATGCACGGCAGATCGCCGGCATCCTGACGCAATGGAAGCTGCTGCCGCCCGTGCAGTGACGCCGCGCCGCAGCGCGGCCCGACGCGGTACCGGCCGGCCGGCGCGCGTTTGATGCACAATGCGGATCTCACGCCGCAATTTCGCCCGTCCGCGGGCCGATCGCGCCCCGGAAGGGCGTCGCGGCCGCTTTTTCAATTTTTCCGTTGGTGCATATCGCTATGAATCCGGCAATGAACCAGCCGTTGCCCGTCACCGTGCTGTCCGGCTTCCTCGGCGCCGGCAAGACCACGCTGCTCAATCACATCCTCGCGAACCGCGCGGGCCTGAAAGTCGCCGTGATCGTCAACGATCTCGCGGCGGTCAACATCGATGCGTCGCTCGTGCGCGACGCGCAGGCGCTGTCGCACGTCGAGGAACGCCTCGTCGAGATGTCGAACGGCTGCATCTGCTGCACGCTGCGCGACGACCTGCTCGTCGAGATCCGCACGCTTGCGTCCGAAGGGCGCTTCGACGCGATCATGATCGAATCGACCGGCATCGCGGAGCCGATGCCGATCGCCGAAACCTTCACGTTCGTCGACGATGACGGCACGTCGCTGTCGACCATCGCGCGGCTCGACACGCTCGTCACCGTGGTCGACGCGTACAACTTCCTGCGCGACTACGGCTCGGACGATGCGCTCGCGACGCGCGGCATCGCCGCATCGGAAGAGGACGACCGCACGCTCGTCGAGCTGCTGATCGAGCAGATCGAATTCTGCGACGTGCTGGTGATCAACAAGGCCGACCTCGTCGCCGCGGACGACCTTGCCCGCCTGCAGCACATCCTCGCGCGACTCAACCCGCGCGCGCACCAGGTCGTGTCGACGTTCGGCAACGTGCCGCTCGACGAAGTGCTGAACACGGGCCGCTTCGATTTCGACGAGGCCGCGAACGCACCGGGCTGGCTCGCGTCGCTCGATCACGATCACACGCATTGCGACGACCCCGACTGCCATGACGAACATCATGCGCACGTGCACGGCGAAGCCGACGAATTCGGGATCGGCAATTTTGTTTACCGCGCGCGCCGGCCGTTCCATCCGGCGCGACTCTGGGCGCTGCTGCATCAGGAGTGGCCGGGCGTGCTGCGCAGCAAGGGCTTCTTCTGGCTCGCGACGCGCAACGACATCGCGGGTTCGCTGTCGCAGGCGGGCGGCGTATGCCGGCACGGCCCGGCGGGGCTTTGGTGGGCGGCGCAGGATCGTGCCGAATGGCCGGACGACGACGAGCTGCTCGGTGAAATCCGCGCCGAATGGCACGGCGACATCGACGATCGCGCAGTGGGCGATCGCCGGCAGGAACTCGTGCTGATCGGCATCGCGCTCGACGCGGATGCCTGGCGCGCGAAGCTCGATGCGTGCCTGCTGACCGATGCGGAATTCGCGCTCGGCGCGGCCGGTTGGCACGGGTTCGACGATCCGTTCCCGGCGTGGGATGTCGATTCGCACGACGATGACGATCACGGCGACACGCAGATCGTGCACGCGTAACGCGTTGTAAAAACAACCGTTAAATCTTGCAAGAGGGGCGCGGACTGTGGCGAAAATGCTGCGCGCGCCCAACAAAAAACCCGCCGAAAGGCGGGTTTTTCTTGGAACAGGCGCTGGTTTAACGCTTGTTGACGGCGTCCTTGAACGCCTTGCCAGCCGTGAACTTGACCGTCTTGGCTGCCGGGATCTTGATGGTTTCGCCGGTCTTCGGGTTGCGGCCCGTACGTGCTGCGCGCTTGCCCGAACCGAAGCTGCCGAAGCCGATCAGCTGAACCGCATCACCCTTCGACACGGCCTTCTTGATGACTTCGAGCAGCGTGTCCAGCGTTTCGCCGGTTTGAGCCTTGCTGGCGCCCGTTTGGGCGGCGACGGCGTCGATCAGTTCCTGTTTGTTCATTAAGGTTCCTTTATCAGGTTAGGTTGACACGAACAGCGCGAACGCGCCGATTATACGTGCGCGAACCGTGCCGTCGAGAGTCAGACTCCGACGACACAGCGCCGAATCCTGGCCCGCGCGACGCGCCCTCCGGTGAGCCGGTGGCCACCCCGCGGTACGGCGTTGCTATGATAGCGCAGCGCAAACCCAATAACGACAAGGGTTTCAAAGATTTTCATCGGTATTTCGCCGAATGAATCATCGACTGCCCGTTTTTTGACCAGCGCCAACCGGACAGGATACGCAGCGCGGTCCGCCCGTGCGCCGCGCCGTTGGCTTTTTCCAACGACCGGTCGGACGGCCCCGCGCAATCCCTTGCCAGGCTTGGCTGCCACGTTTTTTGTTTCGCATGACCGACCGACTTGTTCCCGCCACGCTCGCGCTTCGCGACGACGGCACGCTCGTCTCGCCCGAGTTCGGCGATCTCCATCGCGGCGCGTCAGGCGCGCTCGCGCATCGCGTGTTCGTCGCGGGCAACGGGCTGCCGGCGCGCTGGCAGGGCCGCCGCACGTTCACGATCGTGGCGACCGGATTCGGCGCGGGCGGCAGCTTTCTCGCGGCCTGGGCCGCCTGGCGCGACGATCCCGCGCGCTGCGAGCGGCTGCATTTCGTCGCAGTCGAACCGCATCCGTTCTCTCGCGACGACCTGCGCCGCGCAGCTTCGCATATCGTTGCGCACACAACCATATCGGCGGATGTCGATGCACTTGCCGACGCGTGGCCGATGCGCGTGCCGGGCCTTCATCGGCTCGAATTCGACGACGGGCGCGTGGTGCTCACGCTGGCGTTCGGCGATGCGATCGACATGCTGGGGAAGATCGTCGCGCGCGCCGATGCGTTCTGTCTCGACGGCCTCGCATCATCGAACGACGCGAATCTCCCATCGGCCGACGTGGTCCGCGCGCTCTCGAAAATCGCCGGCGAACACGCCACCTTTGCAGCGCATGCGCGTTCGGACGCGTTGAAACACGCACTCGACAAATCGGGTTTCACGTATCGCGAGGTCGACGATCTGCTCGTCGGCGAATATGCGCCGCGCTGGCGCGCGCGCCGGCACGAGCCGCCGCTCGCACTGCCCGTTGCGACGCGCCGTGCGATCGTGATCGGCGCGGGGCTGGCGGGCTGCGCGGTCGTCGAACGCCTGGCCGCGCGCGGCTGGGAAGTCACGCTGATCGAGCGGCACGAGCGGATCGCGAGCGACGCGTCGGGCAATCCGGCCGGTGTATTCCATCCGCTGATGACACGCGACGACAACGTCGCGAGCCGGCTCACACGCGGCGGCTTCCTGCACGCGATCGCACGCTGGCAGGCACTCGAACGCGCAGGCCACGCATTCGCGCGCAGCACGCACGGGATGATCCATCTCGCCGAATCGGCCGGCGACTTCGAGCGGATGCGCGACGCATTCGATGCGTTCGGTGCGCCGTCCGACTATGTCTCGCTGCTCGACGTCGAGGCCGCGCGCGCGCATCTGAAGCTGCCGGTCGCGCAGGGCGGCCTGCTGTTTCCGCACGGCGGCGCCGTCTGGCCGGCCGGCCTGTGCGCGGCCCAATATGCGGCGGCCGGCGAGCGCGTACGCTTGCTTGCGTCCACCCGCGTTGCCAAGCTCGAACGGCGGGGTGACGCCTGGCATGCACTCGACGATGCGGGCGGCACGCTGGCAGAAGCGCCCGTCGTCGTGCTCGCGAATGCGGGCGATGCCGCGCGTCTCGCCGGGCTGCGGCATGTCGCGCTGCAGCCGGTGCGCGGCCAGCTCACGCTGCTGCCGGCGGGCAGCACGGCACCGCTGCCGTGCCCGACGATCGGCGACGGTTACGCGGTGCCGCTCGACGACGGCACGCTGCTGATCGGCGCGACGTTCGAACCCGACGACGTCGATCCCGCGATGCGTGCGGCCGGCCACCTCGAAAACATCGAGCGCGTACGGCATCTGCTACCGGGCCTGATCGGCGACCTGCCGGATCCCGACACGCTGCGCGGCCGCGTTGCGTTCCGCTGGGTCGTCGGCGACCGCCTGCCGCTGCTCGGCCCGCTCGCGGACGAAGCAGGCGCCATCGCCCATGCCCGCGCGCTGAGCGGTGCGCAGGCGCGCGACCTGCCGCGCATGCCCGGGCTTTACGGCGCATTCGGCTTCGGCTCGCGCGGCCTCGTATGGGCGGCGCTCGGCGCGGAACTGATCGCCTCGCAACTCGAAGGCGAGCCTTGGCCGCTCGAACGTGAACTTGCCGATGCCGTCGACCCCGCACGCTTCCTGATCCGCGCATTGCGCGCGCGCCGCGTCGGCCAGGCCGGCTGACCGCTCGGCCGAGCCGCTCACAGCTTCCCGACTTTTTCGCGCAAGGTTATCCACTCGACGCTGTGGATAACCGCGCGAAATCCGCGCGCACTTCGTGTGTAATCACAGTGGACGTAAACTGGGCAACTCGGCACAGCTGTGAGGCGGCCCAAAAGTTGCTCAACTCAAACCTCTGTGCACGAACAGTCTGTGCAACGGGTTATGGGTTCTGCAACACCTTGATCTGTCGACGTAAACCGAAGTTATCCACAGAACTGTGCGCCCTTTGTTAACTTCTACTACGTATATATACAAGTAAACCTTTGAAACCAAAGACCTGGGGTGTCGCACAGCGCCGCGAGTCGATTCAATGGGTTCCAGACCGAAAAAGCTGTGGCACAATCGGTTTCCTTCGCGTTCATCCGGCCAGGCGCCGGACATGCTTCAATGGAACGGTCGGCACGATTTCGAATCTGAATCTTCGAGACTGCGCAGTCCGTTCACACACCAGGCCGACAATCCAGATCGGCAACCTGAACGACTTTCCGCCCTGTGGTGGAAAAGGCGGATCCCATGTCCCGCCGTCGTCGACACAACAATCACATTCGGGGCGATACCCAGCCGGCGCGCATCCATTTCTGACGCTTGACCCCGCGTCGCTGGCGGTCGCTTCCAAAGGAGAAGTCACCACGATGAAGTCGGCGTTCTCATTCCTGCCCAACTGGCCGCTCACGCCGGATGCCGTGTTCTGGGCCGGACTCGCGTTGTTCGCGGCCGGCCTGTGTGGCGAGCTTTGCTATCGCGCATGGCGTCTGCCCCGCATCACCGGCTATGCGGTGATCGGTCTCATCGCCGGGTCGTTCGGCTTCGGCGTGATCGATGCCAGCACCGACGAAACATCCCGGTTGCTGATCGACGTCGCGCTCGGCCTCTTGCTGTTCGAGCTCGGCAGCCGTCTCGACCTGCGCTGGATCCGGCGCAATCCGTGGCTCGTCGCGTCGAGCCTCGCCGAAGCCACGCTGACGTTCGTGCTGGTGCTGTTCGTGATGCTCGCGCTCGGGGTGTCGGGGATGGTCGCGTTGGTGCTGTCGGCGATCGCGATCGCGACGTCGCCATCGATGGTGATCCAGCTGAAGACCGAACTGCGCGCGGAAGGGCAGGTGTCGCAACGCCTCATCACGCTCACCGCGCTCAACAGCGTCTATGCGATCGTGCTGACCAAGCTCGTGACGAGCTGGCTCCACCAGGAAGCGTACGGCAACGTTTTCGCGACGATCCTGCAGCCGCTCTACCTGCTCGCGGGGTCGTTCATCGTCGCGTATGTCGTCGCGCGTTCGTGCAACTACCTGTTCCGCCACATGACCGCGACGATGCGCGACGAGCATTCGTTCGTCGCGTTGTTCGGGCTCGTGATGCTCGCGATCGCCGTCGCCCAGGCGCTGAAGCTGTCGACGCTGCTCACGCTGCTGCTCGCCGGCATCATCGTGAAGAACCTCGAGGCGCGCCCGCAACTGTGGCCCGAGCACTTCGGCACGGCCGGCTGGCTGCTGACGGTGACGCTGTTCGTGCTCACGCTCACGTCGTTCACGTGGGGCGACATCGCGCTCGGCGGGTTGCTCGCGATCGTGCTGATCGTCACGCGGCTCGTTGCGAAGCTGGCCGGCGTCGTCGCGTTCGCGAAGCCGAGCGGCATCGGCATGAAGCAGGGCATCGCGCTCGGCATCGCGCTCACGCCGATGTCCGCGCTGTCGTACCTGCTCGTCGACGACACCTACCAGCTCTATCCGAATTTCGACCCGCACCTGCGCGCGATCGTGATGTGCACGATCGTGATCCTGCAGCTCGTCAGCCCGTTCATCGTGTACCGCTGCCTGTCGGCGGTCGGTGAACGCAGCGACGGCAACTGATTCCGGAACCTGCCATGGCACTCGAAACCTTCGTCAATTCCGAGCCGTTTACGTTCGGCGTCGAACTGGAGATCCAGGTCGTCAACACGCACAACTACGACCTGACCAAAGCGGCCTCCGACCTGATGCGCCTGATCCAGGGCGAGACCTTCCCGGGCAACATCACGCCGGAAATCACCGAGAGCATGATCGAGCTGTCGACCGGCATCTGCCATTCGCACGAGCAGGCGGTGAGCGAGCTGCATGCGATCCGCGACGTGCTGGTGAAGGCGGCCGACCAGCTCAACGTCGGCCTGGCCGGCGGCGGCACGCATGCGTTCCAGCAATGGAGCGACCGGCAGATCTACGACGCGCCGCGCTTCCAGTACATCTCCGAGCTGTACGGCTATCTCGCGAAGCAGTTCACCGTGTTCGGCCAGCACGTGCACATCGGCTGCCCCGATCCCGACAGCGCGCTGTTCCTGCTGCACTCGATGTCGCGCTTCATTCCGCACTTCATCGCGCTGTCCGCGTCGTCGCCGTTCGTGCAGAACGTCGACACCGGCTTCCATTCGGCACGCCTGAATTCGGTGTTCGCGTTCCCGCTGTCGGGCCGCGCGCCGTTCGTGCTGACCTGGGACAGCTTCGAGGAATACTTCACGAAGATGGTGAACACCGGCGTCGTCAACTCGATGAAGGACTTCTACTGGGACATCCGGCCGAAGCCCGGCTACGGGACGATCGAGGTGCGCGTGATGGACACGCCGCTGTCGGTCGACCGCGCGGCGGCGATCGCCTGCTACATCCAGACGCTCGCGCGCTACCTGCTGACCGACCGGCCGCTGAAGCTGTCCGAGGACGACTACCTCGTCTACACGTTCAACCGTTTCGAGGCATGCCGCTTCGGGCTCGAGGGCACCTGCGTGAATCCTCAGACGGGTGAGCGCCGCACGATCGCCGAAGACATCCTCGACACGCTCGACCGGATCGCGCCGCACGCGGCCGCGCTCGGTTCGCGCGCGGCGCTCGACGAGATCGGCGCGCTCGCGCAGGCGCGCGTGAACGACGCATCGTGGTTGAGAACCGTTTTCAAACAGGAAAAATCGCTCAATGAGACGGTCCGCCAGCAGTGCTTACGTTGGCGCGAGTGAAAAAATGTTTTGCAGATTACGGGGTCGACCGAGTCGCGATTCACTGAACGGCCGGCGCCCCGGATTGGCGCCGAAATCGTTGCCGGTTGTCCTGAAAATCTGTGGATAACTTGACATTCCGCTGCAAAGTCAACGATCTGTGCGCGGGATAACCCGGTGGATCATTGCGGTTGGCCCGATGGCCGATCCGAACAGGAAAATGCCCTGGCGCACCGTTCGGCGGTCGTTCGGCATTGCTGGCACAACGAAAAATCCTGGTTATCCAGTGATTTTCCACAGAATGAAGGGGATAACTTAGCTGTGCGATTTTCCGCTCTCGCTTAGAATGTCGGCTTTGCGGACACCGGAACGTCGAGTGTCTTACCGGTCGCCGCGAACGCGACCGCCGCGTGTGCCCTCGCGACGGCCGTGCTGACATACTCGCAAGAGGATGTCTGTTTTGAGATAGACATTCGATCTCCACACTACGGCCGCTCGGCAAACCGGGCGGCGGCAAAGCGAAAAGACTATGAGCGAAGGCGTTTACGGGAATCAGGCTTCGGGACGTGTGACCCACAGCCTGCTGCGGTTGAGTACGGCCATGCGAAGCCAGGCATGGGATTGGGCGGAAGGCGCAGGCCTCACGCCGACGCAGGGCGAGATTCTCGTGCTGCTGCTGCAGCGCAAGGGCCCGATGCGGCTCGGCGAGATCGCGCGCGAGACGCAGCTGACCGCGGCGACCACGAGCGACGCGGTGAGCACGCTCGAAACGAAGGGTCTCGTCGAGAAGCGCCGTGCGCTGGACGACGGCCGCGCACTGGCCGTGCGCCTGTCGGCCCGTGGCCGGACGGCCGCGAAGAAGGCGCTGCAATGGCCTGAATTCCTGACGAAAGCGGTCGGCAAGCTCGGCGCGGACGAGCAGGGCGCACTGTATCGCGCACTGCTGAAGACGCTGCGCGAACTGCAGGTGGCCGGTGCGACGCCGCCGCAGCGCATGTGCTTGACGTGCGCTCACTTCCAGCCGGGCAAGCTGTCGAAGAAGACCGTGCATCACTGCGCGGCGCTCGACATCTCGATGTTCGACAGCGATCTGCGTCTCGACTGCTCGGTGCAGGAAGAGGCCGACGCGGCGACGCAGAAGAAGACCTGGAAGATTTTCGCCAGCTGACGTCCGTCGATCGACCGGGAGGCCGATGATGAACGCTGAAGTCGTGGCGATCCGCCACGTGCATTTCGAGGATCTCGGGAGCTTCGAGCAGGTGCTCGGCGAACGGGGCCGGCGGGTGCGCTACGTCGACGTCGGGTCGTCGCGGGTCGAGGTGCTCGACGTGCTCGAGCCGTCGCTCCTCGTCGTGCTCGGCGGGCCCCTCAGCGTGTACGACGATGCACAGTATCCGACGATCGCGCCGCTCGCGGCGCTCGTGCGCAAGCGCATCGACGCCGGGTTGCCGATCCTCGGGATCTGTCTCGGTTCGCAGTTCATCGCCCGGGCGCTCGGTGCGCGCGTCTATCCGGCTGCCCAGCACGAACTCGGCTGGACGCCGCTGACGCTCACCGATGCCGGTCGCGCGTCGCCGCTGCGCCATCTCGATGGTGCGGCGACGTCGATGCTGCACTGGCATGGCGACACGTTCGACCTGCCGGGCGGGGCGATTCATCTTGCCTCGACCCCGGCCTGCCGTCACCAGGCATTCGCCTGGGGCCGGCACGTGCTGGCGCTGCAATGCCATCCGGAAATCCGCACCGATCGTTTCGAGCCGTGGCTGATCGCGAACGCCGGCGAAATCGCGGCGACGCCCGGCATCGACGCGCGCCAGTTGCGCGCCGATACCGCGCGGCACGGCCCCGCGCTCGAGGCGGCCGCGCGACGCATGTTCGCGGAGTGGCTCGACAGCGTCGGACTCTGACGCCGCCAGCGGCGGCGCCGCTTGTCGCGAACGGGATGCCCGGCCCGCATGTGTTGCAGGCCGGCGCATCGCCGTATGCGCCGCCTTTTCTCCATTGCCGGCAACCTGCCGCGCGCCGTACCTGACCATCCGCTTACTGCCGGACGCGCCATCTGCACGCTGGCTGCCTGCGTGCTACGCTCGTTCGCTCTTTCCCTTCCTGGCGAGCGGCTTCCATGACTGCGCTGTTTTCCCCGTTCACGCTGCGTGGCGTGACCCTTCCGAACCGGATCGTGATCTCCCCGATGTGCCAATATTCAGCCGAACGCGGTGAAGCGACCGACTGGCACATGATTCACCTCGGCCATCTCGCCCTGTCGGGCGCGGGGCTGCTCTGCATCGAGGCGACCGCGGTGGAACCCGACGGGCGCATCACGCATGGCGACCTCGGCCTCTGGGACGACGCGACCGAAGCCGCGTTGAAGCCCGTGCTGGCCGCGATCCGCAAGCATTCGCCGGTCCGCATCGCGATGCAGTTGTCGCATGCGGGGCGCAAGGCGTCGAGCAACGTGCCGTGGCAGGGCGGTCGGCTCGTGTCCGTCGCCGACGGCGGCTGGTTGCCGCACGCGCCGTCGGCCGTGCCGCACAAGGATGGCGAGACGCCGCCGCTCGCACTGGATGCCGCGGGCCTGAACCGGATCCGCGAAGCGTTCGCGGCGTCGGCGAAGCGGGCCGCACGGCTCGGCATCGACGCGATCGAGGTGCACGCGGCTCACGGTTACCTGCTGCACCAGTTCCTGTCGCCGCTCGCGAACCAGCGCACCGACGAATACGGCGGCTCGCTCGAAAACCGCATGCGCTTTCCGCTCGAGATCTTCGAGATCGTGCGCGCGGCGTTTCCGGAAGACCGGCCGGTCGGTGTGCGCGTGTCCGCGACCGACTGGGTCGAAGGCGGCTGGGAGCTCGACGATACGATCGCGTTCGCGCACGAACTGAAGCGCCGCGGCTGCGACTGGATCGACGTGTCGTCCGGCGGCGTGTCGCCGCTGCAGAAGATTCCGCTGTCGCCCGGCTACCAGGTGCCGTTCGCGCAGGCCGTGAAGCGTGCGGTCGGCATGCCGACGATCGCCGTCGGCCTGATCAACGAGCCCGCGCACGCGAACCGGCTCATCGAGGCCGGCGATGCCGATTTCGTCGCGATGGCGCGTGCGATGCTGTACGACCCGCGCTGGCCGTGGCACGCGGCGGCCGAGCTCGGCGCGCAGGTGACGGCGCCGCCGCAATACTGGCGCTCGCAGCCGCGCGAGCACAAGGCGTTGTTCGGCGACATCGCGTTCGGCCAGCGTTGAGCACCGCGCGCGCAATATTGCGCGTGATGTTGAACGAAGCAATCGTGAACGTGTAGGATGCGGGTGATTCGCCGCATGCCCCGACGCGGCACCCACCGGTGCCGCGTTTTCGTTTTGCGCGGCGCCAGGCCCTGACCACGGCCGTCTTCCATTCAAGTCGTCTTCACAAGGATTCGTTCGATGAGTTCACGCAGGATCGCGGTGCGCCGCTCGGGAGTACACGGCAAGGGCGTGTTCGCCGTGGCGCCGATCAAGGCCGGCGAACGCGTAGTGGAATACAAGGGCGAGCGAATTTCGTGGAAGGAGGCGCTGCGCCGCCACCCGCACGACCCGAGCGAACCGAACCATACGTTCTACTTCGCACTGGACGAGGGCGGCGTGATCGACGGCAAGATCGACGGCAACAGCGCGCGCTGGATCAACCACTCGTGCGCGCCGAACTGCGAAGCCGAGGAAGTCAAAGGCCGCGTGTACATCCACGCGCTGCGCGACATCGGGCCGGAAGAGGAACTGTTCTACGACTACGGCCTCGTGATCGACGCGAAGCTGACGAAGACGCTCAAGCGCGAGTACGCGTGCCATTGCGGCGCGGCCTCGTGCCGCGGCACGCTGCTCGCGACGACCGACGAAGGCGGCAAGAAGAAAAAGAAGAAGGACAAGAAGGACGGCAAGTCCGAGTCCCGGTCGAAGGACAAGAAAAGCAAGAAGTGACGCAGGCGGCGGCGCATCGTGCGCTGCCGCTGTCGTTTCAGCGGATGGCTGCCGCATCGTGCAGCCGTGCTTTCCGCCTACCTCATCCGGCGCGCGGCCCGATCAGCGGCCGCCCGCCGCAAGTCCGTCAGTTCCTTAATGCGTCGACGCCGCGGCCGGTGTTTCGCTGGCCGGCTTCTCGGTGTGCGCAACCAGCGGCACCCGCACCACGAAGCGCGAGCCGCCTTCCGATGCATCCTCGTACGAGACGGTGCCGCCGTGCATCGCGATGATGTCGTGCACGATCGCGAGGCCGAGCCCGGCGCCCGTCTCGACGCCGTTGCCGCTTTGCGCGTCGCCGCGGAAGAAGCGCTTGAACAGGTCGGCCTGCTGGTTGGCGGGCACGCCGGGGCCGTTGTCCTCGACGACGATCTCGGCGGCCGGCTGGCCGTCCTCGAGTGCGCCACGCGCGACGTTCACCGTGATCCGTGCGCCGTCCGGCCGCGCGAGCGGAACGTACTTCAGCGCATTGTCGAGCAGGTTCGCGATCACCTCGCGCAACAGCACCGGGTTGCCGCGCACGACCAGCTTCTCGTCGTCCCCCCGATCGTCGGTGCGCTGGAAGCCGAGGTCGACGTGCGACGCAAGCGCGCGCGGCACCCACTCGGCACCCGTTTCGAACGCCATCGCCGCGAGGTCGACGTCGACGAATCGCGCAGCCTGTTCGCCGGGCTCCGCACGGGCGAGCGACAGCAACTGGTTGGACAGCCGCACCGCGCGGTCGGCGGCGGCGCGCAGTTCGCGCACCGCGGCGAAGGTCTGGTGCGGGTCGCGCGCGACGGCTGCCTGCTCCGCGTGCAGCTTCACGGCGGTGAGCGGCGTGCGCAACTGGTGCGCGGCATCGGCGATGAACTTGCGCTGCGCGTCGAGCGCGGTTTTCAGGCGGCCGAGCAGCGCGTTCATCGCGCTCGTCAGCGGCCGGATTTCCAGCGGCACCTCGGTTTCGTCGACCGGTTCCAGCGACGTGTGGGTCTGCCGGTTCAGCGAATCGGCCAGGTGCGTGAGCGGGCCGAGCTGCTGGTTCACGACGCGCCATACGATGCCCCAGCCCGCGAGCAGCAGCAGCAGCAGCGGCATCATGATCGCGACGAGGAATTCGGCCGCGATCCGGTAGCGGTGCCGCACCGGCTGCGCGACCTCGACGACCATCGGCTTGCCGCCGTCGACGTCGTCGACGCGCACCTGCGCCACCCGCACCGCGCGGTTGTCGTATTCGGCCTCGAACACGTACGCGTGGTGCATGCGGCGCACGTTGATCCCCTGCAGCGGCAGCTTGGGATCGCCGGCGAGTTCCTGTTCGCCGTCGCTGATCCGGTAGATCAGCGCTTCGGCGGGATCGGAGAACATCGCCTGCGCGAGCGGCGGCACCGTGAACGGCGCGTCGGGGCCGGCGATCTGGATCTGTTTGGAGATGGCGGTCGCGAGATCGGCGAGCGAGCGGTCGATCACGTGCTGCGTGTATTGCCACGCGAGCCAGTAGGCGATCAGGCCGCTCATCAGCGCGAGCATCGACAGCGGGGCGGCGAGGCGCCGAAGCAGCGAGCGGCGCAGGCTGGTGGTCACAGCCGGATCAGGAGACATTTCGACGGGCAAATGGATAAGCGCCGCTCACGGGGAGCGGCGCGGTCGTGCGCCGGCCGGCGACGCGGAGCAGCGCGCACACGCGGGCGGCACGTGGCCGCCCGCGTGTGCGGTGCCGTTCAGACGCTCGCCGTCTGGCGGATTTCCTGCAGCAGGTAGCCGAAGCCGCGCACCGTGACGATTTCGACACGGCACTGCTCGAGTTTCTTGCGCACGCGGTGGACGTAGACTTCGATCGCGGTGTCGCCGAGATCGCCGCCGAAGTGCGTGAGGTGATCCTGCAGCTGGGCCTTGCTGACGACGCGGCCGTGACGCAGCAGCAGCATCTCGAGCACCGCGAATTCACGCGGCGACAGTTCGAGCGGCTTGTCGTCGTTGAAGATGCGACGGTCGACGCCCGACAGGCGGACGCCACCGAGCGACACTTCCGGACGCGGCATGTCGCTGTGCGGGCCGCTGCGGCGCATCACCGCGCGGATGCGCGCTTCGAGCTCGGCCGGCTCGAACGGCTTGAGCATGTAGTCGTCGGCGCCGGAGTTCAGGCCCTGGATCCGGTCGTTCAGCTCGTCGCGTGCGGTCAGCACGATGACGGGCGTGTGGCGGTTGGTCTGGCGAAAGCGCGTGAGCAGCGTCATGCCGTCGATGCCCGGCAGGCCGAGGTCGAGGATCACGAGTTCGTGGCGGTTCTGTGCCAGCGCCTGTTCGGCAAAGATGCCGTCATGCACCATGTCGACGGTGAAGCCAGCCTGCTCGAGGCTGCTCTGGATACCGCGTGCGATGGGGCGGTCGTCTTCGATCAGAAGGAGTCGCATGAAGTTCGCTCAAGTACAATGGGTTGGCGGTTCAGGCACGCGGACAGCACGACGCCGTTTCCACAGGGGCGCCGCAACACCTGACATCAAGCATGGCGGCCAGCGAACGTTTAAATCCAAACATGTCCGATATTTCGATCAACGACCTAGAAGCCGCGATCAATTTCTGGCGCGCCCGCTCGCCGTCGAGCGGCGACGAACTCAAACTCTGCGAAGAGGCCAGCGCGCTTTCCAAGCCGTATGCGCTGCTGATTGTACAGCGCCAGAGCGCGCTACAACTGGAAGGATTGGACCCCAAGGCACGGAATGCGTATGAGACTTACGTGCGCCTTAAGGATGGCTTGGAAAGCTGAAGGCTTTCGCTGACTACATCCTAGAAAACGTTCATCGAAATGAAAAGTTGACGCGCCGCGCATCGAAAGACGCGCGGCGGTAGAGGAAGGCCTCAGGCGGCCGGTTGCGCGTGCGCGCCGGCACGGTCGATGAACAGCGCCAGTTCGATGTCGCGTTCGGTCAGGCCGTCGGCATCGTGGGTCGACAGCGTGATGTCGACGCGGTTGTACACGTTGAACCATTCCGGATGGTGGTTCATTTCCTGCGCCTTGATCGCGACGCGCGTCATGAAGCCGAACGCTTCGTTGAAATCGGCGAAGCGCAGGCTGCGCTGGATCGCATCGCGGCCCGGGACGGCCGTCCAGAGCGGCAGGCCTTCGAGCCGGGTCTTGCGTTCTTCTGATGTGAGCTTGTGGATCATCTTGCACCTCTCGGTCGGTAACGGCGCCCGCGCGCGGCTGCGCCGCGCGGCGCAGCCGGCATCGGTCATTGTTTCATAGTTGTGCGACGGGCATCCGGGGACGGCCATCGGGAGACCGCCAGCGGTGCGTCCCGGCGCACTCGAGCGTCACGCGTCCGCGTCGTCGGGCCAGCCTTCACCCGTGCCGCGATGCAGCACGCGATCGGTATCGAGCACCGCGCCGGCCGCGAACTCCGGCCGCGCCGCCAGCCGGTCGGCCAGCGCACGGCCGTCGACGTCGGCGAGCGCGAACAGCTGCGCGAAATCGTCGATCACGAAGTAGGTCGTCTGGAACGTGTCGATCCGGTACTTCGTGCGCATCACACGCTCGAGGTCGAAGCCGAGCCGGTTCGGCGCCGCGCTTTCGAGGCTGTACAGGCTTTCGCCCTTGCTCGACACGATCCCGGCGCCATAGATCGACAGCCCGTTCGTGCCGCGTGCATCGCGGATCAGCCCGAATTCCACCGTATACCAGTAGAGCCGCGCGAGGCGCGCCAGCGCCGCTTCATCGTCGGCGACCGCGAGCGCGGTGCGGCCGTACGCCTGCATGTAGTCGGCGAACACCGGGTCGATCAGCAGCGGCACGTGGCCGAACAGGTCGTGGAAGCAGTCGGGTTCCTGCAGGTAGTCGAGCTGGTCGGGGCGGCGCATCCACCAGGTGACGGGGAAGCGCCGGTTCGCGAGATGCTCGAAGAACACGCGATCGGGCACGAGGCCCGGCACCGCGACGATCTCCCAGCCCGTTGCCGGCTTCAACTGGCGGTTCACGTCGGCGAACGACGGCACGCGATCGGCCGGCAGGTCGATCTTCCCGAGCCCCGCGACGAACGCGTCGCAGGCGCGCCCGCGCAGCAGTGCCGACTGGCGTGCATAGAGCTGCTTCCACACCGCGTGGTCGACCTGGCCGTAACGCGCGAGCGGCTGGTCGATGGTGAAATCGGCGCGGGTTTCGAGGCCCGCATCGAACTGCTCCTGCAGTTTCGCGGTGACGACGGTGGACATGATCTGGCTCTGCACGTGGCGGTTGGGAACCATGCAAGTGTAGAGCGGGCTGCGCGCGGAATGGGCGCATAGTTGGCGTTGATTCAATCGATGATGCGATAATCACGCATCAAATAACGAATCAATGCGGAGAATGCTCATGCTGGAACTCGATCACTTCGATCTCGCACTGCTGGACGTGCTGCAGCGCTTCGGCCGCGCGACGCATCAGCAACTCGGCGAGGAGGTGCCGCTGTCGCCGTCGCAGATCGGCCGGCGCCTGCAGCGGCTCGAGGCGGCCGGCGTGATCGAAGGCTACCGCGTGATGTTGCGCCCCGAAAAACTCGGGCTCGGCGTCACCGCGTTCACGAGCCTCAAG
The DNA here is from genome assembly GCF_017104705.1 of Burkholderia sp. Se-20373. Classification (NCBI taxonomy): domain Bacteria; kingdom Pseudomonadati; phylum Pseudomonadota; class Betaproteobacteria; order Burkholderiales; family Burkholderiaceae; genus Burkholderia; species Burkholderia sp. Se-20373. Next base: position 25,994 of record NZ_JAAGPH010000036.1, read on the forward strand.
CTCAAGCACCACGGCGACTCGATCATCGAGCAGTTCCAGCAGCAGATCGACGTGCTGCCCGAGGTACTCGAATGCCATGCGGTGGTGGGCGATGCCGACTATCTGCTGCGGATCGTCGCGCCCGACCTGAACGCGCTGTCGCAGTTCGTGATGAAGAAGCTGATGCGCGTGCCGGGTGTCGACAGCGTGCGCTCGAACATCGTGCTGACGACCTTCAAGCGCAACGGCGCGCTGCCGCTCGCGCACCTGGCGCCCGGCGCCGCCTGACGCGGCTACCGCGCGGCGGCAGGGTTGAGGGCGGCGCGGGTTGCGCCGCCTTGGGGCAGGGCCGGATCAGGCCGCTTCGTGCGGCGTGTCGGCGTTCAGCAGGTCGACGTACGCAACGGCGACGAGGTCGTCCTGCGACACGCCGAGCTTCGCGAATACGTCGTGCGCTTCGGCTTCGCCACCGGCTTCGTCGTCATCGGGGCCGAGCACGACTTCCAGTTCGATGAAATCGCCGAGGCCGTCGACGCGGTCGAGGTGGATGCGCGTGCGGCCCGCGAGGTACACGTGCCGCTCCTTCGTCACGATCCCCCGCGTGGTCAGCGCGGTGGCGAGCAGCGCGTGCATCGCGTCGGGGTTCGTCACCGGGCTGCGCGTGTAGTACGACGCCTTCGGGCCGTCGCGGTCGTCGCGCTGGTAGAAGATCAGCTCGGCCGGCGTGCCATCCTCGAAGCGGCGCAGCTTCAGCCGGCCGCGCGGCACGTCATAGAAGAAATCCTGCTGGCGATAGAACAGCGGCGCTTCGGTCGCGAGCCTCGCCGCCTGTTCGCGCAGCTGGTCGAATTCGCGGGCGCGGGCTTTGATCTCGATGTTGCGGGCCATGCGGGTCTCCTTCAATCGGGGTCTCGCGGTGTGCGAACGCACAATCTAGCAAAAAGCCCGCGAAGGTGGCGTGACGACCGGCGGGACGCGGCGACACGCCGCGGCCGGGAGGTTCGGCTCTCGTGATTTCCCCATTCCCGCACGCGTGAGGGCCCGCACGGTTGCCGGCCGGCGGCGTGTCAGGCGTTGGCGCCCGGTGCGCGGCCAGCCCCGGCGCTATCAGCAGCCCTCATATCGCCCACTGCGCTTCGATCAGCCGCAGCGCCGCAGCGATCGCCGGTTCGTCGCGCCGCTCGGCAAGCGTCACGAACGTCAGTTCGGTGGGCACCGTCACGGGCTCGACGATCGTCAGCGCATGCGCATGCGCTTCCGCCAGCGCGGTCGAGTCGCGCGCGAGCGTCAATCCGATCCCCGATTTGACGAGATCGAGCATCGACTGCTCCTGGTCGACCTCGGCCACCTTGAGCGGCTGCGCGCCGGCCTCCGCGAAGCGCCGCGACAGCAGCCGGTGGTGCGCGGACGCCGGCGGCGTCCAGATCCACGGCAGCGCGGCGAGCGCGCGCCAGTCGTGTGCGCGCTGCACGCGCTCCTTCCAGCCGGCCGGCGCGAGCACGCGGTACTGGAAATGCGTGAGCGTGACGGTGTGGAACAGCGCGCCGTCGAGCGGATCGTCCTCGCCCGGCCGGCCGATGTAGTAGCCGACGTCGAGCGCCTGCGTGCGCACCTGTTCGATCACCCAGCCCGACATCCCGTGCCGCAGCGCCGTCTCGATCTGCGGATGGGTTTCGACGAGCGCGCGCAGGAAGCCGCCGAGCCGCAGGAAGCCCGGGTCGAGGATCGTGCCGATCCGCAGCCGGCCGCGCACCTCGTGCCGTAGCGCAGCGGCGGCGCGCTGCACGTCGGCGGCCGCGGCGAGCGCGCGTTCCGCATGCGGCAGCAACGTCTGGCCGTCGCGCGTGAGCGCAAGGCCGCGCGACGTGCGCGTGAACAACGTGACGCCGAGCGTTTCCTGCAGATGCTTGATCTGCAGGCTGACCGCCGGCTGCGTCAGGTGCAGCTGCACGGCGGCGCGCGTCAGGTTGCCTTCGCGCGCGACCGTCGCGAACGCGCGGAGCAGGGTGAGATCCATCGTCGTGATATGAGCGCAGCTTATAACGCAGTTCAGCATAACTCATTGGATCGGCGGCCGGCGGCCGGAGTACGCTTCATCGGTCGTGGCGCGGGGCCGCAAGCGCGGCGCGCGACGCACTATGCTGAAAATGACGCGCGGCGTTGCGCCGCGTGACAGGAGACAAACCGTGACCACCCAACGCACGCTAGAAGGCGAATTCGATTACGTGATCGTCGGCGCGGGCACCGCGGGCTGCGTGCTCGCGAACCGCCTGACCGAGGATCCCGACATCCACGTGCTGCTGCTCGAAGCGGGCGGCAAGGACGACTATCACTGGATCCACATCCCGGTCGGCTATCTGTATTGCATCGGCAATCCGCGCACCGACTGGCTGTACAAGACGCAACCCGAAGCCGCGCTCAACGGGCGGTCGCTGTCGTATCCGCGTGGCCGGGTGCTCGGCGGCTGCTCGTCGATCAACGGGATGATCTACATGCGCGGCCAGCGCGAGGATTACGACAGCTGGGCGCAGGAAACCGGCGACGCCGGCTGGTCGTGGGACAGCGTGCTGCCGATCTTCAAGCGCAGCGAGGATCACCATGCGGGCGCGAGCGACGCGCACGGCGCGGGCGGCTACTGGCGTGTCGAGAAGCAGCGGCTGCGCTGGGAGATCCTCGAATCGTTCGCGCAGGCCGCGCAGCAGACAGGCATCCCGGCAACCGACGATTTCAACCGCGGCGACAATGCCGGGGTCGGCTATTTCGAGGTGAACCAGAAGCGCGGCGTGCGCTGGAATACGTCGAAGGCGTTCCTGCGGCCCGCGATGGCCCGCCCGAACCTGACCGTGATCACCGGCGCGCAGGCGCAGCGCGTGATCTTCGACGGGCGGCGCGCGGTCGGCGTCGAATACCACGGCGGCGGCACCGATTACGTCGCGCGGGCGCGTTCGGAGGTGCTGCTGACGTCCGGCGCGGTGAATTCGCCGCAGCTGCTCGAACTGTCGGGTGTCGGCGATGGCCGGCGGCTGCAGGCGCTTGGCATCGACGTCGTGCAGGATCTGCCGGGCGTCGGCGAAAACCTGCAGGATCACCTGCAATTGCGGATGGCGTTTCGCGTCGAAGGCGTGCGCACGCTCAACACGCTGTCCGCGCACTGGTGGGGCAAGCTGATGATCGGCGCCGAATATGCGTTGCTGCAGCGCGGGCCGATGTCGATGGCGCCGTCGCAGCTCGGCGCGTTCGCAAAATCCGATCCCGACGATCCCGCGCTCACGCGCCCCGATCTCGAATACCACGTGCAGCCGTTGTCGCTCGAGCGCTTCGGCGAGCCGCTGCACAGCTTCAACGCATTTACGGCGTCCGTGTGCCACCTGCGGCCGACGTCTCGCGGCAGCGTGCATATCGCGAGCGCCGACCCGGGCGCGGCACCCGCGATCGCGCCGAACTATCTGTCGACCGACCACGATCGCCACGTCGCCGCGAACGCGCTGCGGCTCACGCGCCGGATCGCGTCCGCGCCGGCGCTCGCGCGCTATCGGCCGGAGGAAATCCTGCCGGGCCTGCAGTATCGAAGCGAAGCCGAGCTGATCGAGGCGGCCGGCGCCGTCGGCACGACGATCTTCCATCCGGTCGGCACCTGCCGGATGGGGCGTGCCGACGATGAGCGCGCGGTGGTCGACAGCCGGTTGCGCGTACGCGGCATCGCCGGGCTGCGAATCGTCGATGCATCGGTGATGCCGTTCATTACGTCGGGCAACACCAATTCGCCGACGCTGATGATCGCCGAGCGCGCGAGCGACATGATTCGTGCCGATCGCCGTGCGGCGCGCGAAGCGACACAGGTGCGCACGGAGCAGGCGGTGACGGCCGCGTGACGGAACGCTGACACGCACGACAGCGGGCCGTCATGATGACGCCCGCTGATTCGATCTGCGAAACAAGCTGCTGTTGCAGCAGCGGTGCCGAGGGTGCCGATAGCAGCGAATCACGCCGGTTCATCCGGCAAGATCCATGCAAGCCGTGCCGTCGCACGGCTTTTTTGTTGCGTGCCTGCCGGGGCCGGGAGGAGGGCAACGGTCGATGATGCACGTGTCAAAAAAACGGCGTGTAAAACCGTGCACAGCCGCGTGCGACAGGGCGGTCAGCCCTATAAGTGCAAATCCCGATGATTGCACTGCACCAACGGCGAGACAATGTGGCGCAGTGTGCATACGCGTCGGCGCGGGAGACCACCCTCGAGGCGTAACACGGCGCCCGGGGCAGCCCGCTCATCCGCTGACCTGTTTCGCGGACGCTTCTCGCGAATCTTCCCGGTGCTTCGCCTGACTTCGTACGGAAGGGAACATGATTCTCGGCGACACGATTCTGGAAACACGCGGACTGACCAAGGAATTCAGGGGTTTCACGGCCGTCAACGGCGTGAACCTGCGTGTGCGTCGCGGTGCGATCCATGCGCTGATCGGACCGAACGGCGCGGGCAAGACCACCTGCTTCAACCTCCTCACCAAATTCCTGACGCCGACGGCCGGCCAGATCGTCTTCAACGGCATCGACATCACCGACGAGCGGCCCGCGCAGGTCGCGCGGCGCGGCATCATCCGCTCGTTCCAGATCTCGGCCGTCTTTCCGCACCTGACCGCGCTGCAGAACGTGCGCATCGGGCTGCAACGCGCGCTCGGCACCGAATTCCATTTCTGGCGCAGCGAACGCACGCTGAAACGGCTCGACGACCGCGCGATGGACCTGCTCACGCAGGTCGGCCTCACCGATTTCGCGCAGGTGCCGACCGTCGAGCTCGCGTACGGCCGCAAGCGCGCGCTGGAGATCGCGACCACGCTCGCGATGGAACCCGAACTGATGCTGCTCGACGAGCCCACGCAGGGGATGGGCCACGAGGACGTCGATCGCGTGACCGCGCTGATCAAGAAGGTCGCGAGCGGCCGCACGATTCTGATGGTCGAGCACAACATGAACGTGATCGCGGGCATCTCCGACACGATCACCGTCCTGCAACGCGGCGAGGTGCTGGCCGAAGGCTCGTATGCGGAGGTGTCGAAGAATCCGCTCGTCATCGAGGCCTACATGGGCAGTGCCGATGCGGCGCTCGCGGGGGCGCACGCATGAAGCACAGCGAACGGGAGGAACGCGAATTGAGCGGCGTCGAAAGCGGTACGCCCGCGCTGGAGATCACGGGCCTGGAGGCCTGGTACGGGGAATCCCACATATTGCACGGTGTCGACCTGACGGTGCACCGCGGTGAAGTCGTCACGCTGCTTGGCCGCAACGGCGCGGGCCGCACGACGACGCTGCGCGCGATCATGGGCCTCACGGGCCGCCGCAGCGGGTCGATCAAGGTCGCGGGCAACGAGACGATCGGCCTCCCGACGCACCGCATCGCGCATTACGGCATCGGCTACTGCCCGGAGGAGCGCGGGATCTTCTCGAGCCTGTCGTGCGAGGAGAACCTGATGCTGCCGCCGTTGATCGGGCCGCGCGAGCACGCGATGCCGATCGACGAGATCTATGCGATGTTCCCGAACCTCGCGTCGCGCCGGCAGAGCCAGGGCACGCGGCTGTCCGGCGGCGAGCAGCAGATGCTCGCGGTCGCGCGGATCCTGCGCACCGGCGCGAACCTGCTGCTGCTCGACGAGATTTCCGAAGGCCTCGCACCGGTGATCGTGCAGGCGCTCGCGCGGATGATCGTCGCGCTGAAGGCGCGCGGCTACACGATCGTGATGGTCGAACAGAATTTCCGCTTCGCCGCGCCGCTCGCCGACCGCTTCTACGTGATGGAGCACGGCAGCATCGTCGAGCATTTCCAGGCGGCCGAACTGGAAAGCAAGATGCCGACCCTGCACGACCTGCTCGGGGTGTGACGCCGCCCCGTTTCCCTTGCCGCTAGCCGTGGCGGCCCTCGAACAACCACAACGCATCAGAACAACAGGAGACGTCAATGAAAATGAAGACCCTCGCACAGGCCTGTCTCGCGCTCGCGACTGCCGCGTTCACCGCCGGCGCCGCACACGCGGCGGATACCGTGAAGATCGGCTTCATCACCGACATGTCGGGGCTTTACGCGGATATCGACGGGCAGGGTGGCCTCGAGGCGATCCGCATGGCAGTAGCCGACTTCGGCGGCAAGGTGCTCGGCAAGCCGATCGAGGTCGTTTATGCCGATCACCAGAACAAGGCCGACATCGCCGCGTCGAAGGCGCGCGAATGGATGGACCGCGGCGGCCTCGACCTGCTGGTCGGCGGCACGAACTCCGCCACCGCGCTGTCGATGAACCAGGTCGCGGCCGAGAAGAAGAAGGTCTACATCAACATCGGCGCGGGCGCCGACACGCTGACCAACGAGCAGTGCACGCCGTACACGGTTCACTACGCTTACGACACGATGGCGCTCGCGAAGGGCACCGGTTCGGCGGTGGTGAAGCAAGGCGGCAAGTCGTGGTTCTTCCTGACAGCCGACTATGCGTTCGGCAAGGCGCTCGAGAAGAATACGTCGGATGTCGTGAAGGCGAACGGCGGCCAGGTGCTAGGCGCGGTGCGCCACCCGCTGTCGGCATCGGATTTCTCGTCGTTCCTGCTGCAGGCGCAGGCGTCGAAAGCGCAGATCCTCGGCCTCGCGAACGCGGGCGGCGACACGATCAACTCGATCAAGGCCGCGAAGGAGTTCGGCATCACGAAGACGATGAAGCTCGCCGCGCTGCTGATGTTCATCGACGACGTGCACAGCCTCGGCCTCGAGACGACGCAGGGCCTGGTGCTGACCGACAGCTGGTACTGGAACCGCGATGCGGCGTCGCGCCAGTGGGCGCAGCGCTACTTCGGCAAGATGAAGAAGATGCCGTCGAGCCTGCAGGCGGCCGACTACTCGTCGGTGACGACCTACCTGAAGGCCGTCCAGGCCGCCGGCACGACCGACTCCGACAAGGTGATGGCCGAGCTGAAGAAGATCAAGATCAACGACTTCTATGCAAAGGGCTACATCCGCACGGACGGCAGCATGATCCACGACATGTACCTGATGGAAGTGAAGAAGCCGGCGGAATCGAAGGAGCCGTGGGATTACTACAAGGTGCTCGCGACGATTCCGGGCGAGCAGGCGTTCGGGACCAAGCAGGAAACGCGCTGCGCATTGTGGAAGTAAGCAGGGCGTAGCGGTGCGCGCGGGCGCGCCGCTCGGTGGCGGCTGCGGCGATGTGCCCGCTGCGCCGCCCGCGCACGCGCTGCATGAAGGTTGCGCGCGCAACGAAACTCATTCTGACGGCTAAGTCGATGGAAATCTTTGGCATTCCGTTGCCGGCGATGCTGAGCCAGTTGCTGCTCGGGCTCGTCAACGGCTCGTTCTACGCGATCCTGAGCCTCGGGCTCGCGGTGATCTTCGGGCTGCTCAACGTGATCAACTTCGCGCACGGCGCGCTGTTCATGCTGGGCGCGATGCTCGCGTGGATGGGCCTGTCGTATTTCGGGCTGCCGTACTGGGCGATGCTCGTGATCGCGCCGCTGGTCGTCGGCGCGTTCGGAATCCTGATCGAACGTTCGATGCTGCGCTGGCTGTACAAGCTCGATCACCTGTACGGGCTGCTGCTCACGTTCGGGCTCACGCTGGTCGTCGAAGGCGTGTTCCGGTCGATCTACGGCTCGTCCGGCCAGCCGTACGACGTGCCGTCGCAGCTGTCCGGCGCCACCAACCTCGGCTTCATGTTCCTGCCGAACTACCGCGCGTGGGTGGTCGTCGCGTCGCTCGCGGTGTGTCTCGCAACGTGGTTCGTGATCGAGAAGACGCGCCTTGGCGCGTACCTGCGGGCGGGCACCGAGAACCCGAAGCTCGTCGAGGCGTTCGGCGTGAACGTGCCGATGATGATCACGCTCACCTACGGCTTCGGCGTCGCGCTCGCCGCGTTCGCGGGCGTGCTGGCCGCGCCGGTGATCCAGGTGTCGCCGCTGATGGGCCAGCCGATGATCATCACCGTGTTCGCGGTGGTCGTGATCGGCGGGATGGGCTCGATCCTCGGCTCGATCGTCACGGGCCTGCTGCTCGGCGTGATCGAGGGCTTCACGCGCGTGTTCTACCCCGAAGCGTCGGCCACGGTCGTGTTCGTGATCATGGCGATCGTGCTGCTGTTCCGCCCGGCGGGCCTCTTCGGCAAGGAAAAATGATGCAGAGAAAAGTGCTCTACGGCGTGCTGCTTGCCGCACTGCTCGCCGCGCCGTTCATCGGCGCGTATCCGGTGTTCGTGATGAAGGTGCTCACGTTCGCGCTGTTCGCGGCCGCGTTCAACCTGCTGATCGGCTATACGGGGCTGCTGTCGTTCGGCCATGCGATGTTCCTCGCGACCGCCGGCTATGCGACCGGTTATTCGATGCAGACGCTCGGTTTCACGCCGGAGCTCGGCGTGCTGGTCGGCACCGTTGCCGCGACGCTGCTCGGGCTCGTCGTCGGGCTGTTCGCGATCCGGCGGCAGGGCATCTACTTCGCGATGATCACGCTCGCGTTCGCGCAGATGGTCTACTTCATCTACCTGCAGGCGCCGTTCACGCACGGGGAGGACGGGCTGCAGGGCGTGCCGCGCGGCCATCTGTTCGGGCTGCTCGACCTGTCGAACGACGTCGCGCTGTACTACGTCGTGCTGGCCGTGGTGGTCGCCGCGTGCGCGTTCATCGTGCGGGTCGTGCATTCACCGTTCGGCCAGGTGCTCGTCGCGATCAAGGAGAACGAAGCGCGCGCGATCTCGCTCGGTTACGACACCGACCGCTTCAAGCTGCTCGCGTTCATCCTGTCGGCGGGCATCGCGGGGCTGGCCGGCTCGCTGAAGGTGCTCGTGCTCGGCTTCGAGACGCTGTCGGACGCTTACTGGACGATGTCGGGCCTCGTCGTGCTGATGACGCTCGTCGGCGGGATGGGCACGCTGTTCGGGCCGCTGCTGGGCGCGGCGCTGATCGTCGCGCTGGAAGACCGGCTCGGCGACATCGGCGAATGGCTCGCGTCGACGACGGGCGTCGCGTGGTTCCATTCGCTCGGCGAATCGGCGACGATCGTCACCGGGCTGATCTTCATCGCATGCGTGCTCGCATTCCGGCGCGGCATCGTCGGTGAAATGGTCGCGCGGATCAAGCCGCTCAGGGCGTCCTGAATGCGTGCGGCGCACGTCACGGGGCGTTGATGCGAAGCACCATCCGGCATGCTCCGGAAGGGCGTCGCAACGGGCTCGAGCCGACGCCGCGCGGCAAGCTGGTGCCCCATTTTCGTGCGGCGATGCACCATAGGGGTAAATGCTAAGTTGCCGTGGTGCTTAAGCCTCTTTAAGATTCACTTTAGTTCTGATGCACCGCGAAACGAATTTGCAGGTGGAGAACGAGGAGACAATCGAGGCACAAAGTGCCCGAACCCCAAAGCGCTGTTGGACGGAATCCAACAGCGCTTTTTCATTTGCGTGCACGGATTTCCGCTGTTGGTGCATCGGCCTGCGCGGCGGCCGTATTCCGCGCTTGCGTTCGCACCGCGCTTCTTCCGCGCTTCGTCGCGTCCCTCCGTTTTCCCGATTTCCGCTTTCCCTCGAGTCGTTCGCAGACGATGCTCAGCCGTGCGCAGGCCGTTCGGGCTAACCCGGTTGGCGTGCGCAAAACGCGTCCGTTACACTCAGCTTTCGCCGACCGCGCGGTCGGGAAAATCGGTCGGCAGTTCTCCTACAAGCGGAATGCAGAAGAGGGAGTACGGTTGGATGAGCAGCGCAGGACGATGGATCGGGGCAGGAAGGGCGGCGGGTGCCGTTCGTTCGTCGTGGGGTTGGGCTGCTGTCGCCGCGGCCTTCCCGAGCCGTTCTGCGGCCTGTAGGCGCGCTCTGGCGTCATCGCCGGTCGTTGCGTGCGCATCCGTGTCGATATCGGCATCCGTATTCGCATGAGCAGCCGGCTTCCCGATCATGCGCCGCGCGCGGACCTGCCCGCATCAGGCCGGATCGACGTGCCTTTCCTTGATCGTTGTGCATACATCGATTGCGCACACGATTACGCCTTTCTCCGCTTTCTTCATCCAGACGACACCGCCGCTACGCATCGTGACGGTCGAACGACCGTTTCGACTGCCGGCCGGTGCGTCCGTGCGTGGTTCCGTCCGGGTGCCGTTGAAGATGGGGTGTTTCACGGGAAAACGAGCGTAGACGCGGTATGGCGAGATAGTTAATTTATTAACTTGTTTGGGGATCGGGAGCCGCCCGAGCGACCCGAGGCTTTTTCGAGCAGCGTTTGGAGACAACGTAAATGAAGATGAATCGATGGATGGAGGCCGTGCTCGCCGCGGGCCTCGTGTGCGCGGCGGCAACGGCGTCGGCGCAGGTGAAGATCGGCGTGACGCTGTCGGCCACCGGGCCGGCCGCATCGCTCGGGATTCCGGAAAAGAACACGATCGCGCTGCTGCCGAAGGAAATCGCCGGCAAGAGCGTGCAGTACATCGTGCTCGACGACGCATCCGACACGAGCCGAGCGGTGCAGAACGTGCGCAAGCTGATCGATGAAGATCACGTCGACGCGATCATCGGCTCGTCCGTCACGCCGAACTCGCTGGCAATGCTCGACCCCGTGTCGCAGGGCAAGACGCCGACGATCTCGCTCGCGGCGAGCGCCCAGATCATCTCGCCGATGGACGCGAAACGCGCATGGATGTTCAAGGTGCCGCAGAACGACCAGCTGATGGCCGACGCGATCGCCGGCTACATGGCGAAGCACGGCGTGAAGACGGTCGGCTTCATCGGTTTCGCCGATGCGTACGGCGACAGCTGGTACAAGACGTTCGATGCGGCGGCCGCGAAGAACGGGCTGAAGCTGGTGTCGAACGAGCGCTACAACCGCACCGACGCGTCGGTGATGGGGCAGGTGCTGAAGCTGATGGGTTCGAACCCGGATGCGGTGCTGATCGCCGGCTCCGGTACGCCGGCGGCGCTGCCGGCGAAGACGCTGAAGGAGCGCGGCTACAAGGGCAAGGTTTACCAGACGCACGGCGTCGCGAACAACGACTTCCTGCGCGTGTGCGGCAAGGATTGCGAAGGCGAGATCCTGCCCGCCGGCCCGGTGCTCGTGACCGACCAGCTACCCGATTCGAACCCGGTGAAGAAGCCGGCGCTCGGCTACAAGGCCGCGTACGAGAAGGCGTACGGCGCGGGCTCGCTGGCGACGTTCGGCGGCCATGCGTGGGATGCTGGGCTGCTGCTGCAGCGTGCGATTCCGGAAGCACTCAAGAAGGGCCAGCCGGGCACCGAGGCGTTTCGCGAGGCGCTGCGCGCGTCGATCGAGAACGTGAAGGATCTGCCCGTGTCGCACGGCGTGATCAACATGACGCCGACCGATCACAACGGCTTCGACACGCGTGCGCGCGTGATGGTGCAGATCGTCGACGGCAAGTGGAAGCTGCAGGCCGAGTAAGCATCACGTGAAACCGGCGTGCGCGGCGCGGATGGCGCCGTGCATGCCGTCGGCAGGGTGCCGGGGCCGACGGGCCGCGACCGTGCCCATGTCGTGTGGAACCTCAGGGGCTCGCTGCGTGGCGCGCGACGCGTCGATCTTGCGGCCCGTGCGCCCGGTCGTTCCTGTCTTTCGTTTCTCCGCAGCATTCTCGATACACGAAACGTATGGATCTCTCGATTGCAGCGATCCTCGCGCAAGACGGCATCACGACCGGCGCCATATATGCATTGCTGTCGCTGGCGCTCGTACTGGTGTTTTCCGTCACGCGGGTGATCTTCATTCCCCAGGGCGAATTCGTCGCCTACGGTGCGCTGACGCTTGCCGCGTTGCAGGCGCAGAAATTTCCCGCCACCTGCTGGCTGCTGTTCGTGATGGGCATCGCATGCTTCCTGCTCGAAGTCGGCGGTCTGATCCGGCATCGCGAACGGCGCCAGCAGCTCGGTCGCACGCTCGCGACACTCGGCAGCCGCTACATCTTGCTGCCGCTCGCCGTATTCGCTATCACGCGCAGCTTCGCCGTGCAGCCGCTGCCGATGCTCGCGCAGATCGCGCTGACGCTCGCGATCGTCGTGCCGATGGGGCCGTTCGTCTACCGGCTCGTCTACCAGCCGATCGCCGAAGGCACGACGCTGCTGCTGCTGATCGTATCGGTCGCCGTCCACTTCGCGATGGTCGGCCTGGGGCTCGTGATGTTCGGCGCGGAAGGCTCGCGCACCAACGGCTTCTCGGATGCGTCGCTGTCGATCGGCAGCATGACCGTGTCGGTGCAGAGCATCCTGGTCGTCGTGACGGCACTCGTGCTGATCGGCGCGCTCTACGTGTACTTCGGCCGCACGATCGCCGGCAAGGCGCTGCGCGCGACGTCGGTGAACCGGCTCGGCGCGCGGCTCGTCGGCATCGGCACGACCGAGGCCGGGCGGCTCGCGTTCACGTTCGCGGCGGGGCTCGGCGTGCTGTCCGGGATCCTCGTCGGCCCGCTGACGACGATCTACTACGACTCGGGCTTCCTGATCGGCCTGAAGGGTTTCGTCGGCGCGATCATCGGCGGGCTTGTCAGCTATCCGCTCGCGGCCGCCGGCTCGCTGCTCGTCGGCGTGCTCGAATCGTATTCGTCGTTCTGGGCGAGCGCGTACAAGGAGGTGATCGTGTTCACGCTGATCATTCCGGTGCTGCTGTGGCGGAGCTTCGCCACGCCGCACGCGGAAGAGGAAGAGGAGTGACACGATGAAGACGATGGTACGCAACAAGACCTTCTGGGTGTTTCTCGTGGTGCTGTTCGCGCTGCCGGTGCTGCCCGGCGCGCTGCAGGTGCCTGAATACTGGATCACGCTGCTGAACTACATCGGCCTCTACGCGATCGTCGCGATCGGGCTCGTGCTGCTCACGGGCGTCGGCGGAATGACGAGCTTCGGGCAGGCCGCGTTCGTCGGCATCGGCGCCTATGCGACCGCGCTCCTGACGACGCGCTACGGCGTGTCGCCGTGGCTCGCGCTGATCGTCGGCGTCGTGCTGACGGCGCTCGTCGCGCTCGTGCTCGGCGCGGTCACGATGCGACTGTCCGGCCACTTCCTGCCGCTCGGCACGATCGCGTGGGGCCTGGCGCTGTTCTACCTGTTCGGCAATCTCGAACTGCTCGGCAAGTACGACGGGATCAACGGGATTCCGGCGCTGAACCTGTTCGGCATCACGCTCGAAAGCGGCCGAAGCCTGTATTTCCTGATCTGGGCCGTCGTGCTGGCCGCGATCGTGTCGGTGCAGAACCTGCTGAACAGTCGCCCGGGCCGCGCGATCCGTGCGCTGCGCGGCGGCGGCGTGATGGCCGAGGCGATGGGCGTGAACACCGCGTGGATGCGCGTCGTGATCTTCGTCTATGCGGCCGTGCTCGCGGCCATCTCGGGCTTCCTGTACGCACACCTGCAGCGTGCGGTGAACCCGACACCGTTCGGGCTGAACCACGGGATCGAGTTCCTGTTCATGGCCGTGGTCGGCGGCGTGTCGCACGTGTGGGGCGCCGTGCTCGGCGCGGCGATCCTGACGGTGCTGCAGGACTACCTGCAGACGTTGCTGCCGAAGCTGCTCGGTTCGGAAGGCAACTTCGAGATCATCGTGTTCGGCGTGCTGATGGTGCTGCTGCTGCAGTACGCACGCCAGGGCGTGTGGCCGTTCGTCGCCAGGCTGTTCCCGCGTGGGCCGCGCGCGCATGTGCCCGAGCACGCCGACCCGTTGCCGCAACGCGCGAAGCCCGTGGCCGGCGAGCCGCTGCTCGTCGTCGACAGCGCGCGCAAGCAGTTCGGCGGGCTCGTGGCCGTCAACGACGTCAGCTTCGACGTGAAAGCGGGGCAGATCATCGGGCTGATCGGCCCGAACGGCGCCGGCAAGTCGACCACGTTCAACCTCGTGACGGGCGTGCTGAAGCCGACGGGCGGCACGATCACGTTCCGAGGCGAACGCATCGACGGACTCACATCGCGCCAGATCGTCCGCCGTGGCATCGGCCGGACGTTCCAGCACGTGAAGCTGTTGCCGGCGATGACGGTACTCGAGAACGTCGCGATCGGTGCGCACCTGCGTGGCCATACGGGCGTGTGGCGTAGCGTCGTGCGGCTCAATGCCCACGAGGAAGCGCAGTTGCTGGCCGAGGCTGCACAGCAGATCCGCCGCGTCGGACTCGAAAAACACATGTACGACGAAGCGGGCAGCCTCGCGCTGGGCCAGCAGCGGATTCTCGAAATCGCACGGGCGCTGTGTTGCGATCCGACGCTGCTGCTGCTCGACGAGCCGGCTGCCGGGCTGCGTTACCAGGAGAAGCAGCAACTCGCCGACCTGCTGCGGCGGCTGAAGGCGGAAGGCATGAGCGTGTTGCTCGTGGAACACGACATGGATTTCGTGATGAATCTCACCGACCGGCTGGTGGTGATGGAGTTCGGCACACGGATCGCGGAAGGGCTGCCGCAGGACGTGCAGCAGGATCCGGCGGTGCTCGAAGCGTATCTGGGCGGGGTGGAGTGATGACGGACACGACGATGCCGATTCTCGACGTGCGCGGGCTGGCGGTCCGGTACGGGAAAGTGGAGGCGCTGCACGGCGCGGCGATCAAGGTCGGTGCGGGGCAGATTGTCAGCGTGATCGGGCCGAACGGCGCCGGCAAGTCGACGCTGCTGAACGCGATCATGGGCGCGCTGCCGGTGACTGGGCATGCGTCGGGCGCGATCGTGTATCGCGGTCACGATGTCGGTGCATTGCCGGTCGAGCAGCGCGTCGCACGCGGTATGTGCCTCGTGCCGGAAAAGCGTGAGCTGTTCAGCACGATGACGGTCGAAGATAACCTCGTGCTGGGCGCGTATCGGCGCAAGCTGGCAGGTGAAGCTAACTTCCTCGATCAGCTCGATCACGTGTTCGCGCTGTTTCCTCGTCTGAAGGAGCGGCGCAAGCAGGCGGCCGGGACGCTGTCCGGCGGCGAGCGGCAGATGCTCGCGGTTGGCCGCGCGCTGATGGGCAAGCCCGACCTGCTGATGCTTGATGAGCCGAGCCTGGGGCTGGCGCCGCTGATCGTGAAGGAGATCTTTCATATCATCAGCGCGTTGCGCGGTACGGGCGTGGCGACGCTGCTGATCGAGCAGAATGCGCGGGCGGCGCTGCAGATCTCCGACTACGGCTACGTGCTGGAGACGGGCGAGTTTGCGCTGGAAGGGCCGGCGGCGGAACTCGCGCAGAATCCACGCGTGATCGAGACCTACCTCGGGTTGGCGAAGAAAACGGCTTGATCGGAGGCTCGGTGGGTGGGAAACGGGCGGCGTGTTTCACGTGAAACACGCCGCTTTTGTTTTTTGGGTCGAGATCCGACTCCAATGCATCGGCGGTTAACAACCAGAGGATAAGTCTTGGAGGAACGATCAAAAGCGCTGTGCAGTGGCGGCAGGTGGAGGTATCCACAATGCAGATGGCGATCCGGTTTGTCGATCGGAACTGGGTGCCACTCGTTCCACAGAATGATGATGTGCCGGGTCACTGGGGATAAGTGTCGAGCGAACCGACGGAAATTCTGTGAGGAAGGGGCCGAGGGTATTTCGCCTGGGCGTTGGGCGGGACGCGGGCCTCGAACGGGTTATAGGTTCCACGTGAAATTTCCGACAAATGGGCCTCTGCACAGGCGCAGCGATGTACGGCGGGTGGCCCGATAGCTTCGCCGGCGTGGGCGCTGAACCACAGATTCACCGGCTCATCGCCGAAAAATCGACGAAATGCACATACCCTACCATTCGGACGGCGTTCGGGTGAAAAGCGAACCCGCTATAATTCGCCCCATACATTTCTCAGATAGGTTCGTGCGCAGCCCTGCGTACGGAATCCACCATGCTTTTTCCCACAGAATTTGACGTCATCGTCGTCGGTGGCGGTCATGCCGGCACCGAAGCTGCGCTGGCGTCCGCCCGCATGGGCGCAAAGACACTGCTGCTGACCCACAACATCGAAACGCTTGGGCAGATGAGCTGCAATCCGTCGATCGGCGGCATTGGCAAGGGCCATTTGGTCAAGGAAGTCGATGCGCTGGGCGGCGCAATGGCAGCCGCGACGGACGAGAGCGGTATTCAGTTCCGGATCCTCAATTCGTCGAAAGGTCCGGCGGTGCGCGCGACGCGTGCGCAGGCCGACCGTATCTTGTACAAGGCCGCGATCCGTCACCGGCTCGAGAACCAGCCGAACCTCTGGCTGTTCCAGCAGGCCGTCGACGACCTGATGGTCGAAGGCGACCGTGTGGTGGGCGCCGTCACGCAGATCGGCATTCGCTTCCGCGCTCGCGCGGTCGTGCTGACCGCCGGTACGTTCCTCGACGGCAAGATCCACGTCGGCCTGAACAACTACACGGGCGGCCGCGCGGGCGATCCGGCGGCTGTGTCGCTGTCGTCGCGCCTGAAGGAGCTGAAGCTGCCGCAGGGCCGCCTGAAAACCGGTACGCCGCCGCGTATCGATGGCCGCTCGATCGATTTCTCGCAGCTGACCGAACAGCCGGGCGATCTCGATCCGATTCCCGTCTTCTCGTTCCTGGGCCGCGCGGAGCAGCATCCGCAGCAGCTGCCGTGCTGGGTCACGCACACGAACGAGCGCACGCACGACATCATTCGCGGTGGTCTCGACCGTTCCCCTATGTATACAGGCGTGATCGAAGGCGTCGGGCCGCGCTATTGCCCGTCGATCGAGGACAAGATTCACCGGTTCGCGTCGAAGGAATCGCACCAGATCTTCCTGGAGCCGGAAGGGTTGACGACCAATGAGTTCTACCCGAACGGGATCTCGACGAGCCTGCCGTTCGATGTTCAGCTCGAGCTCGTGCATTCGATGCGCGGCCTCGAGAACGCACATATCCTGCGCCCTGGCTATGCGATCGAGTACGACTACTTCGATCCGCGTGCGCTGAAGGCGTCGCTCGAGACGAAGGCGATCAACGGGCTGTTCTTTGCGGGCCAGATCAATGGCACGACCGGCTATGAAGAAGCGGCCGCGCAGGGTCTGCTGGCTGGCCTGAATGCGGGCCGCTACGTGCAGGAGAAGGATGCATGGTGCCCGCGCCGTGACCAGGCCTACCTTGGTGTGCTGGTCGACGATCTCGTGACGCGCGGCGTGGCCGAGCCGTACCGGATGTTCACGAGCCGCGCCGAGTATCGCCTGAGCCTGCGTGAAGACAATGCCGACATGCGCCTGACCGAGATGGGCCGCGAACTGGGCCTCGTCGACGACGCGCGCTGGGACGCATTCAGCCGGAAGCGCGACGCTGTTTCACGTGAAACCGAACGCCTGAAGTCGACGTGGGTTACGCCCAAGACGTTGCCGCCGGAAGAGGCGACCGCGCTCCTCGGCAAGGCGATCGACCATGAATACAGCCTCGCCGAGCTGCTGCGCCGCCCGGGTATCAACTACGACGGTGTGTGTGGACTGAAGGGCGGCGAATGCGGCCCTGCAGAGCCGCTGGCCGACGATCCGGTGATGCTCGAGCAGATCAAGGAGCAGGTCGAGATCGGCATCAAGTATCAGGGCTATATCGAGCGTCAGGCCTCCGAGATCGAACGCAACGACGCGAACGAGAACACGCGCTTGCCGGACGGTATCGATTACCGCGAAGTCCGCGGCCTGTCGTTCGAGGTGAGCCAGAAGCTCAACGAGTTCCGGCCGGAAACGATCGGGCAGGCATCGCGCATCTCGGGCGTCACGCCGGCAGCGATCTCGCTGCTGATGGTGCACCTGAAGCGCCGCGGCCTGGGTCGCCGTAATGGCACTGCCGCAGAGGCAACGGAGCAGGGGGACGGCGCCGTCCCGACGCAACAATGACGGCGCGTCGCGCGCCGGCGGTTAATCGGGACGTACTGGAACAGATGCTCGTCGAAGGCACGACGGCGCTCGACCTCACCCTGACGGATGCACAACGCAACCAGCTGCTCGACTACGTCGCGCTGCTCGGCAAGTGGAACGCGGTCTACAACCTGACCGCGATCCGCGACCCGAAGCAGATGCTGATCCAGCACATTCTCGATTCCCTTTCCATCGTCCCGCATCTGCGCGGCCGTGCATCGGCCCGCGTGCTCGACGTAGGCTCGGGCGGCGGGTTGCCGGGTATCGTGCTGGCGATCGTCGAGCCGGACTGGCAGGTCACGCTGAACGATATCGTGCAGAAGAAGTCTGCATTCCAGACGCAGATGCGCGCGGAGTTGAAGCTCGCGAACCTGTCGGTGGTCACCGGCCGGGTCGAATCGCTGCAGCCGGGTGTCGAAGTGCCGGAAAAATTCGACATGATCGTATCCCGCGCTTTCGCGGATCTATCCGACTTCGTTAAACTTGCTCGACATCTGGTCGCGCCGAGCGGATCGATCTGGGCGATGAAGGGCGTCCATCCGGACGACGAGATTGCGCGATTGCCGGAAGGTAGCCGTGTGAAGCAGACGATGCGGCTGGCGGTGCCGATGCTCGATGCCGAACGGCATCTGATCGAAGTGGCCGTCGACGAAGCGAATTGAAGGGCAGGCGCGCAGTAGCGCGCCGTTTGTTTGAAGGTAAAGGGAACACACCAACGATGGCAAAGATCTTCTGCGTTGCGAACCAGAAGGGGGGCGTCGGCAAGACGACGACATCGGTCAATCTCGCCGCAAGCCTTGCAGCGCAGGAGCAACGAGTCCTGCTGATCGATCTCGACCCGCAGGGTAATGCGACGATGGGCAGCGGGATCGACAAGGCTGCTTGCGAAGCGACCGTGTACGAGGTGCTGGTCGACGGCGTGTCGGTGACCGACGCGCGCATCCGTCCGGACGGCGTCACCTACGACGTGCTGCCCGCGAATCGCGAGCTGTCCGGCGCCGAGATCGAACTGATCAGTATCGACAACCGCGAGCGCCGGCTGAAGGCTGCGCTCGAGCACGTGTCTGACGACTACGACTTCGTGCTGATCGATTGCCCGCCGACGCTGTCGCTGCTGACGCTGAACGGGCTGTGCGCGGCGCACGGCGTCGTGATTCCGATGCAGTGCGAGTACTTCGCGTTGGAAGGGTTGTCGGACCTCGTCAACACGATCAAGCAGGTTCACGCGAACATGAACCGCGACCTGAAGATCATCGGCTTGCTGCGCGTGATGTTCGATCCGCGCATCACGCTGCAGCAGCAAGTCTCCGATCAACTGAAAGCGCACTTCGGCGACAAGGTGTTCGACGCGGTGATTCCGCGTAACGTGCGCCTGGCGGAAGCGCCGAGTTACGGGCTGCCCGGCGTCGTGTTCGACCGCAGCTCGCGCGGTGCGCAAGCGTATCTCCAGTTCGGTGCCGAGATGATCGACCGCGTTCGCGCGTTCGAGGTGTCGTGATCCGGACATGAGCGAAGCGAGGAAGAAAGACATGAACGCGGTACCAAAGAAGAAGGGCTTGGGACGTGGCCTCGAAGCGCTGCTCGGCGGCAGTGCCGATATCACCGAAGCGGTGAAGATCGAAGGGGCACCGAACACGCTCGCGCTCGGCAAGCTGCAGGCCGGCAAGTACCAGCCGCGTACGCGGATGGACGAAGGCAGCCTGCAGGAGCTCGCGGCAAGCATTCGCGCGCAGGGCGTGATGCAGCCGATCCTGGTACGGCCTATTTCATCAGACAAATACGAGATCATCGCGGGTGAGCGCCGTTTCCGTGCGGCGCGCCTGGCGGGTCTCGATGAAGTGCCGGTGCTCGTGAAGGACGTATCGGATCAGGCCGCCGCGGCGATGGCGCTGATCGAGAACATCCAGCGCGAGGATCTGAACCCGCTTGAAGAAGCGCACGGCATCCAGCGCCTGCTCGACGAGTTCGGTTTCACGCACGAACAGGCGGCCGAATCGGTCGGCCGTTCGCGCAGCGCGGTATCGAACCTGCTGCGCCTGCTGAACCTGGCTTCGCCGGTGCAGACGATGCTGCTGGCCGGTGATCTCGACATGGGGCATGCGCGCGCGCTGCTCGCCGTCGATGCGGCCACGCAGATCACGCTTGCCCATCAGGTCGTCAACAAGCGCATGTCGGTGCGTGAGACCGAGAAGCTCGTCACGCACACGACGAAGGAAGTGCCGGCCGTGAAGGCGCGCGCGAAGGACGATGGCGGTCGCGATACGCGCCGTCTCGAGGAGGAGTTGTCCGACCTGCTCGCGTCGACGGTGAAGATCAAGCTCGGCCGCCGCGGGCGAGGGCAGGTGACGATCGACTTCGGCAACCTCGACGCACTCGAAGGCATTCTCGTGCGACTGCGCGGCAACGTCGCAACCGAAGAGTAAAGGGCGACGCATGGCGCAGACGGACGCACCGGCGCCGCGCCGGTGGTGGGGGTGGCTTGCGCAGGAGCCCGTGCTATCGGTGCTTGTGCTTGGGCTGATTGTGCTGCAATGGGTGCGTCCGCAACCATTTTCCGTATTGGCCGATCGCGTCGACTGGCAGACGGTCGCGACGCTCGCGGGCCTGCTGATGCTGACCAAGGCGCTCGAGTTGTCCGGCTGCCTGATGTGGCTCGCCCACCGCATCGTGCATCACGTGCACTCCGAACGCGGGCTCGCGATGCTGCTCGTCGGGTTCGCCGCGTTGCTGTCGATGTGGCTCACCAACGACGTCGCGCTGTTCGTCGTCGTGCCGCTGATGGTGTCGCTGCGTGCGCTGACGCCGCTGCCGTTCCGGCGGCTCGTGATCGTCGTCGCGCTGGCCGTCAACGCGGGGTCCGTCGCGACGCCGCTCGGCAATCCCCAGAATCTTTTCCTGTGGCAATTGAGCGGCGTGTCGTTCGGCCGCTTCGTGGTCACGCTCGGACCGCTCGCGATCGCGCTGATGGCGCTGCTGCTCGTGCTGACCGCGTGCGCGTTTCGCGCGAAGCCGCTTGACCTGTCCGGCGACGTCGTCGCCATTCCGGTACAACGCCTGCACGCGCTGATCGCGGCGGGGCTGTTCGCGGCCTTCGTGCTGCTCGCCGATGCACACCATCCGCTGCCGGGCCTGCTTGCCGTCGCGATCGTGCTGCTCGTCGTCAAACGTGACGCAGTCCTGAAGATCGACTGGCTGCTGCTGCTGATCTTCGTGCTGATGTTCGTCGTGCTGCGCAGCGCGGCTGCGCTGCCCGTCATCCATGACGCGATTGCGCATGCGAATCTAGATTCACCGCTGCGCATCTTTGCGGCCGGTGCCGTGCTGTCGCAGGGCATCAGCAACGTGCCGACCGCGATCCTGCTGTCCGAGTTCACGCATGACTGGCGCGCGCTCGCGTTCGGCGTATCGGTCGGTGGATTCGGATTCGCGATTGGCTCACTGGCGAACCTGATCGCGGTGCGTCTCGCGAAGGAGCCGCGCATGTGGTTGCCGTTCCACCTGGTCTCGATTCCGTTCGCGCTCGCCAGCGCGGCACTCGGCGCGTGGCTGCTCGTTCATGGTTGAACGATGCGGTGCGTGTGGCACAGGCGTGCCATTCGGATGGCCGGGAGGGCGCACAGCATTCGCGCTGATGCGGGGTTGTTGATAAGTGCCGCGATCCACAGTCGATCGACTGTGGTGGCATGACAACTGATTGGATCATTCGTTGCGTCAGCATCGGTCCGGATTTCGCGCATCCGGCGCGGCGGGGTGCTCACGGTGTTTCGTCTGTTCGGGGCTTCGTGTTGAACTCGAGCCCGGAACCGCGTCACAGCGTGGGCGCTGGGTGGTGATCGTGCCGCCTCGACGGCGCCCGCGCCGGGCATCGTTTCCTCGCCATTCCCTCGTCGCCGGAATTTTTCGAGCAAGAAATACCGGTGCAAAAAGGCGACCTTACAACTGTCATCGTACGTCGTCGAATCGCCCGTTTTTTCACATGATGAGGCGTCGTTTTACGCAGGTTTTTGTCGCGTCTAAAGCCTTGAATCACTTGCAACTATCGCTTACAATCGCCCGGATTTGTTAGCTAGGCACCCCTGAAAGCTTTCAGAAAGCTTGGGGCCGGGTTCAAGGATTTTGCGGAAGATTGCGATGGCGGGTCAGGCGCCGGACGACAGGCACGATGATCAGCGCACGCAACGCACCGCTTCAGCGGCCGGCGAGCGGCGCGAATTCGACGATGACTGGGATGCCGAGCAGCAAGATAACAACATCGTTCCGCTCACACGGGCAGACGCCGAAAAGCTGTTCGGCCCGAACGTGAGCAAGCCCTCGCGCGTGACCCCCTATAAGGTGGTATTCGCGCAAGTGGTTCTGTCCCTGGTTGCAACGCTGGCGTGGTGGCTGTTTTCAAAGTCGCCGGGCGCCGCTGCGCAATCCGCGTTTCTGGGCGGAGCGATTGGCTGGGTGCCCAGTGCGGTATTCGTGGCACGACTGAAGGCAGGTGGCTCGGCCACCGTGATGAGCTGGGTGATGGGCGAAGCCCTGAAGCTCGCTCTGACGATCGGGATGTTCACTGCAGTGGCGTTCGGCTGGTCCGGCGTGCATTGGGTGCCGTTCCTCGTCACGTACCTCGTCGTGCTGAAGACGTACTGGATCGCGCTGGCCTGGCGGTAAGGAACAAGCAGCGTGCGGTTTCGACAACGAACCGCACCAGCCCGTTCCCGCAATAGCGTGTTGCGGAACGGGCAAAACGATTTTCGACAATTTGGGTGGCATTAACGATATGGCAGCTAGCGAAGGCACGCGCGGTCCGGATCCGTCCGAGTACATTGCGCACCACTTGCAGAATTTCTCCACCTCGCATCAGACGTCGATTTTCGACATCCACGTCTGGAATCTCGACACGCTGTTCTGGTCGATCGTTTGCGGCATCGTGACGATCCTCGTGCTGCGTCTGGCCGCCCGCAAGGCGACGTCGGGCGTGCCGGGCCGTTTCCAGTGCGCGATCGAGATGCTCGTCGAGATGGTCGAAGACCAATCGAAGGCCATCGTTCACGGCAATCGTACCTTCATCGCTCCGCTCGCGCTCACGGTGTTCGTGTGGGTCGCGCTGATGAACTCCCTCGACTTCCTCCCGGTCGACCTGCCGGGCCGCGTGATCGGCCTGCTCGGTCTGTCGGACGTGATTTCCCACCATCGCATCGTCCCGACGGCCGACCTGAACGGCACGCTCGGCATCGCGCTCGGCGTGTTCGTCCTGATGATCTACTACAGCATCAAGATCAAGGGCGCGGGCGGCTTTGTGCATGAGCTGCTGTCGGCACCGTTTGGCGCCCACCCGCTGCTGTGGATCCCGAACCTCGCGCTCAACATCGTCGAATATCTCGCGAAGACCGTCTCCCTCGGTATGCGGCTGTTCGGCAACATGTACGCGGGTGAGCTGTTGTTCCTGTTGATCGCCCTGCTCGGCAGCATGTGGAGCTTCGGTGGCGACGCAACGTTCCTCGGCTTCGTTGGTCATGTGATCGCGGGTAGCGTCTGGGCAATCTTCCACATCCTGATTGTTCTGTTGCAGGCATTCATTTTCATGATGCTGACGCTGGTGTATCTCGGCCAAGCGCACGACAAGCACTAAGCGCGGCGTGCAAGAAAGAGTTTCCGTTTTAGTTTTTTAAATCTCAGTTCCAAGTCTTTTCACAAAGGAGTGATCATGCAAGCTTACATCGCCAACATCCAGGGTCTGACCGCCATCGGTATCGGCATCATCATCGGCCTGGGTGCAATCGGCGCCTGTATCGGTATCGCGCTGATGGGTGGTAAGTACATCGAAGCCTGCGCACGTCAGCCGGAACTCATCAACCCGCTGCAAACGAAGATGTTCCTGCTGGCTGGTCTGATCGACGCGGCATTCCTGATCGGCGTGGGTGTTGCAATGCTGTTCGCGTTCGCGAACCCGCTCCTGTCGAAGCTCGCAGGCTAAGGTTCCTCGGAAATATGCGTCCGGCGCAAGCCGGCGCAGGGCGGAACGGAGACTTGGGGCGCTGATCGAATGCAACTCGATGAGCGCCTTACCGTTTCATTTTTCCGGAATAGCAGATAAGGAAACACCGTGAATCTCAACGCAACTCTGTTTGCGCAAATGGTCGTGTTCCTGGTCCTCGCGTGGTTCACGATGAAATTCGTGTGGCCGCCGTTGATCAACGCCCTCGACGAACGTTCGAAGAAGATCGCCGACGGCCTCGCCGCCGCCGAGAAGGGCAAGGCAGAACTCGACGCAGCGCACAAGCGCGTGGACCAGGAACTCGCGCAGGCCCGCAATGACGGCCAGCAGCGCATCGCCGACGCTGAAAAGCGTGCCCAGGCGGTCGCCGAGGAAATCAAGGCCAACGCCCAGGCTGAAGCCGCCCGCATCATCGCCCAGGCGAAGGCGGAAGCAGAACAGCAAATCGTGAAGGCGCGCGAAGCGCTGCGTGGCGAAGTCGCTACGCTGGCCGTGAAGGGCGCCGAGCAGATCCTGAAGCGCGAAGTCGATCAAACGGCCCACGCCCAACTGCTGAATCAACTGAAAGCCGAGCTCTGATCATGGCCGAACTTGCAACCATCGCCCGCCCTTACGCAGAAGCGCTGTTCCGCGTGGCCGAGGGCGGTGACATCGCCGCCTGGTCCACGCTCGTGCAAGAGCTGGCCCAGGTTGCGCGTCTGCCGGAAGTCCTGTCGGTCGCGTCGAGCCCGAAGGTGACGCGCACGCAAGTAGCCGAGTTGCTGCTTGCTGCGGTGAAGTCGCCGCTCGGAGCTGGCGCCGAAGCGAAGAACTTCGTGCAGATGCTGGTCGACAATCATCGCATCGCGCTGCTGCCGGAAATCGCCGAGCAGTTCGAGGCGCTCAAGAACGAACGTGAAGGTGCAGCCGACGCCGAGATCGTGAGCGCGTTCCCGCTGAACGGCGCGGATCTCGAGAGTCTCGTCTCGGGCCTCGAACGCAAGTTCAAGCGCAAGCTGAAACCGACGGTCGCAGTCGATTCGTCGCTGATTGGCGGCGTGCGCGTGACGGTCGGCGACGAAGTGCTCGACACCTCGGTTCGCGCGCGCCTCGCATCGATGCAGGCTGCGTTGACCGCCTGAGCGCCACGCCGGCACGCAACAGAATTGACTATCAGGAGCGAATAATGCAACTCAATCCCTCTGAGATCAGCGAGCTGATCAAGAGCCGGATCCAGGGCCTTGAAGCGAGCGCAGACGTTCGCAACCAGGGCACCGTGATCTCCGTGACCGACGGTATCGTGCGTATCCACGGCCTGTCGGACGTGATGCAGGGCGAAATGCTCGAGTTTCCGGGCAACACGTTCGGCCTCGCGCTGAACCTCGAGCGCGACTCGGTCGGCGCGGTGATTCTCGGCGAATACGAACACATCTCGGAAGGCGACATCGTCAAGACGACGGGCCGCATTCTCGAAGTCCCGGTTGGTCCGGAACTCGTCGGCCGCGTGGTCGATGCGCTCGGCAACCCGATCGACGGCAAGGGCCCGGTCAACGCCAAGCTGACCGACGCGATCGAAAAGATCGCCCCGGGCGTGATCTGGCGTAAGTCGGTGTCGCAGCCGGTGCAGACGGGCATCAAGTCGATCGACGCAATGGTGCCGATCGGCCGTGGCCAGCGTGAGCTGATCATCGGCGACCGTCAGTGCGGCAAGACCGCGGTGGCGCTCGACGCGATCATCAACCAGAAGGGCAAGGACCTGATCTGTATCTACGTCGCGATCGGCCAGAAGGCTTCGTCGATCATGAACGTGGTTCGCAAGCTCGAAGAAACGGGCGCGATGGAATACACGATCGTCGTCGCCGCTTCGGCTTCGGATTCGGCAGCGATGCAGTACCTCGCACCGTACGCCGGCTGCACGATGGGCGAATACTTCCGCGACCGCGGCCAAGACGCGCTGATCATCTATGACGACTTGACCAAGCAGGCCTGGGCATACCGTCAGATCTCGCTGCTGCTGCGCCGCCCGCCGGGCCGTGAAGCGTACCCGGGCGACGTGTTCTATCTCCACTCGCGTCTGCTCGAGCGTGCTGCTCGCGTGTCGGAAGAGTACGTCGAGAAGTTCACGAACGGCGAAGTGAAGGGCAAGAGCGGCTCGCTGACGGCACTGCCGGTCATCGAAACGCAGGCTGGCGACGTGACCGCGTTCGTTCCGACGAACGTGATCTCGATTACCGACGGCCAGATCTTCCTGGAAACCGACCTGTTCAACGCAGGCATCCGCCCGGCAATCAACGCCGGCGTGTCGGTGTCGCGAGTCGGTGGCGCCGCTCAGACGAAGGTCGTGAAGAAGCTGTCGGGCGGTATCCGTACCGACCTCGCGCAGTATCGTGAACTGGCGGCATTCGCCCAGTTCGCATCGGACCTCGACGAAGCGACCCGCAAGCAGCTCGAGCGCGGCCGCCGCGTGACGGAACTGCTGAAGCAGCCGCAGTACCAGCCGCTGCAGGTGTGGGAACTGGCCGTGTCGCTGTACGCCGCAAACAACGGCTACCTCGACGACCTCGACGTCAAGCAAGTGCTGTCGTTCGAGAAGGGCCTGCGCGAAAGCCTGAAGACCAGCAACGCTGACCTCATCAAGCGCATCGAAGACACCAAGGATCTCTCGAAGGACGACGAAGGCGCACTGCGCTCGGCGATCGAATCCTTCAAGAAGTCCGGTGCCTATTGATCCGCGAGTGACACACTGAGGCCGCGCGGGTGCTGATGCGCCCGCGCCGCTTCGGTCAAGGAGCAAGCTATGGCTGGAATGAAGGAAATTCGCGGCAAGATCAAGAGCGTGCAGAACACGCGCAAGATCACGAAGGCGATGGAAATGGTGGCCGCATCGAAGATGCGCCGCGCGCAGGAACGCATGCGCGCCGCTCGTCCGTATGCGGACAAGGTCCGTGCCATCGCCGCGCACATGAGCCGCGCGAACCCGGAGTACCGCCACCCGTTCATGGTGGCGAACGAAGATGCGAAGACGGCCGGCATCATCCTCGTCACGACGGACAAGGGGCTGTGCGGTGGTCTGAACACCAACGTGCTGCGTGCGACGGTGCAGAAGTTCAAGGAGCTGGAAGAGAAGGGCCAGAAGGTCGAAGCCACCGCGATCGGTAGCAAGGGCCTCGGGTTCCTGAACCGCTTCGGCGCGAAGGTGATGTCGCAGGTCGTGCACCTCGGCGACACCCCGCATCTGGACAAGCTGATCGGCGCCGTGAAGACGCAGCTCGACCTGTACTCGGAAGGCAAGCTGTCGGCGGTTTATATCGCTTACACGCGCTTCGTCAACACGATGAAGCAGGAAGCCGTGATCGAGCAGCTGCTGCCGCTGTCGTCGGAACACTTCGAAGCCGATGATGGTACGCCGGCCACGTCGTGGGACTACATCTACGAGCCGGACGCGCAGGCTGTCGTCGACGAACTGCTCGTGCGTTACGTCGAGGCGCTGGTGTACCAGGCCGTCGCGGAAAACATGGCGTCCGAGCAATCGGCGCGCATGGTCGCGATGAAGGCCGCGTCCGACAACGCGAAAACGGTGATCAGCGAACTGCAGCTCGTATACAACAAGAGCCGTCAGGCCGCGATCACGAAAGAACTGTCGGAGATCGTCGGCGGCGCAGCCGCTGTTTAAGCGCGCGCCCGGGACGACAACTGCGCCTTTGCGCGAGTAAAGAATCAGGTATTTAAAGGAAAAGCGATGAGTACTGCTGCTTTGGTAGAAGGCAAGATCGTACAGTGCATCGGCGCCGTTATCGACGTGGAATTTCCGCGCGACAGCATGCCGAAGATCTACGACGCGCTCATTCTCGATGGCTCGGAACTGACCCTCGAAGTCCAGCAGCAGCTGGGCGACGGCGTTGTCCGTACCATCTGTCTGGGTGCATCCGACGGCCTGCGCCGCGGCCTGACCGTGAAGAACACGGCAAAGCCGATCTCGGTGCCGGTCGGCAAGCCGACCCTCGGCCGAATCATGGACGTGCTGGGCCGTCCGATCGACGAAGCTGGCCCGATCGAAAGCGAAACGACGCGTTCGATCCACCAGAAGGCTCCGGCGTTCGACGAACTGTCGCCGTCGACCGAACTGCTCGAAACGGGTATCAAGGTTATCGACCTGATCTGCCCGTTCGCAAAGGGCGGCAAGGTTGGCCTGTTCGGCGGTGCTGGCGTGGGCAAGACCGTCAACATGATGGAGCTCATCAACAACATCGCGAAGGAACACGGCGGTTACTCCGTGTTCGCGGGCGTGGGCGAGCGTACCCGTGAAGGGAACGACTTCTACCACGAAATGAAGGACTCGAACGTTCTCGACAAGGTCGCGCTGGTGTACGGCCAGATGAACGAGCCGCCGGGCAACCGTCTGCGCGTCGCGCTGACCGGCCTGACGATGGCCGAGCACTTCCGTGACGAAGGCCTCGACGTGCTGTTCTTCGTCGACAACATCTACCGTTTCACGCTGGCCGGTACCGAAGTGTCGGCACTGCTCGGCCGTATGCCGTCGGCAGTGGGCTATCAGCCGACGCTGGCTGAAGAAATGGGCAAGCTGCAAGAGCGCATCACGTCGACCAAGAAGGGCTCGATTACGTCGGTCCAGGCCGTGTACGTCCCTGCGGATGACTTGACCGACCCGTCGCCGGCTACGACCTTCGGCCACCTGGACGCAACCGTCGTTCTGTCGCGTGACATCGCTTCGCTGGGTATCTACCCGGCGGTCGACCCGCTCGACTCGACGTCGCGCCAGATCGACCCGAACGTGATCGGTGAAGAGCACTACTCGATCACCCGTCGCGTTCAGCAGACGCTGCAGCGCTACAAGGAACTGCGCGACATCATCGCGATTCTGGGCATGGACGAACTGTCGCCGGAAGACAAGCTGTCGGTCGCGCGCGCGCGTAAGATCCAGCGTTTCCTGTCGCAGCCGTTCCACGTTGCTGAAGTGTTCACGGGCTCGCCGGGCAAGTACGTGCCGCTGAAGGAAACGATCCGCGGCTTCAAGATGATCGTCGACGGCGAGTGCGACCACCTGCCGGAACAGGCGTTCTACATGGTCGGCACGATCGACGAAGCCTTCGAAAAGGCCAAGAAGATCTCGTAAGGATTCGAGTGAGTCGCACGGCGCGTGCGGGTCAGGTTGTCGGTCTCCATTGCCGATAGTCAGGCCGGTCGCGCCGACCGCAACACGCTCAATCCGCCGTGCATGGGACGAGGGCTGGCGCCGCGAGGCGTTCGCACTCGTCGACAGGAGTCGATATGGCAACCATCAAAGTAGACGTCGTCAGCGCGGAAGAGCAGATCTTCTCGGGCGAGGCGAAATTCGTCGCGCTGCCGGGCGAAACGGGTGAGCTGGGCATTCTGCCGGGCCACACGCCGCTGATCACGCGGATTCGTCCGGGTGCGGTGCGCATCGAAGTCGAGGGCGGCAACGACGAATTCGTGTTCGTCGCGGGCGGCATTCTCGAAGTGCAGCCGGGCGCCGTGACGGTGCTCGCCGATACCGCGATCCGCGGCAAGGACCTCGACGCGGCGAAAGCCGAGGAAGCACGCAAGCGTGCCGAGGAAACGCTGCAGAACGCGAAGTCGGATCTCGACCTCGCGAAGGCGCAATCCGAGCTCGCGACCGCGATGGCGCAGCTCGAGGCGATCCAGCGTCTGGCGAAGATTCGCAGCCGGCACTGAGCCGCGCCGCGTATCCCGCGAAAGAAAAGCAGCCTTCGGGCTGCTTTTTTTTCGTCCGTCGTGTTCGTCTGATTTTTGCGGGCCGGATCATTCCGTCCGGTCGTGCTATTTCATCCGTGCGCCGTGATTTGCTGTCAGAGTATCGTCAGCCGCGCGCGTCATCATCCGGGTGGCGGCCATTCGTCGCGAGTGCGCGGCGAAGGCGGGCGCAGGAAGCGCGCGGGCCGATCAGACAAAAAGGACGGAGACATTCATGGCAGCAGACCTTGGCGTGGGCGCGCTGATCGCGCCCGAAAACGGCTTGTCGTATGTGCGCGGCACGACCGACGTGCCGCTCTCCGAAGCGACGATCGGCCGGTTCCTGCTCGACACGGCCGGGCGCTTTCCCGATCGTCCGGCCGTCGTGTTCCGCGAGCAGCAGGTGCGCTGGACCTGGCGCGAGTTCGCGAACGAGGTCGACGTGCTGGCCGCGGGCCTGGCCTCGCTCGGCATCGTGAAGGGCGATCGCGTCGGCATCTGGTCGCCGAACCGCAGCGAATGGCTGCTCACGCAGTTCGCGACCGCGCGGATCGGCGCGGTGCTCGTCAACATCAATCCGGCCTACCGGCTGTCGGAGCTCGAATACGCGCTGAACAAGGTCGGCTGCAAGGCCGTGATCGCTGCCGAGCGCTTCAAGACGTCCGCGTACGTCGAGATGCTGCAGACCATCGCGCCGGAGCTCGCGACCGCGACGCCGGGCGATCTGCATGCAGCGCGCGTGCCGAGCCTGCGCACGGTCGTGTCGATGGGCGACGTCGCGCCGGCCGGCATGTTCCGCTTCGCGGACCTGATGGCGCGCGGCCGCCGGGCCGTCGATCCCGCATTGCTCGATGCGATCGGCGCGACGCTCTCGGCCAGCGAGCCGATCAACATCCAGTTCACCAGCGGCACGACCGGCAGCCCGAAGGGCGCGACGCTCACGCACCGCAACGTCGTCAACAACGGGCGCTCGATCGCGACGGCGATGCGGTTCACCGAGCAGGACACGCTGTGCATCCCGGTGCCGCTGTATCACTGCTTCGGGATGGTGCTCGCGGTGCTCGCATGCGTGTCGAAGGGCGCGACGATGGTGTTCCCCGGCGAAGCGTTCGACCCGGTCGCGACGCTCGCGGCGGTGGCCGACGAGCGTTGCACCGCGTTGCACGGCGTACCGACGATGTTCATCGCCGAGCTCGATCACCCCGAGTTCGCGAAATTCGACCTGTCGACGCTGCGCACCGGGATCATGGCCGGCTCGCCGTGCCCGATCGAGACGATGAAGCGCGTCGTGTCGCAGATGCACCTGTCGGAGATCACGATCGCGTACGGGATGACGGAAACGAGCCCCGTGTCGTTCCAGAGCTCGACCGACGATCCGCTCGAGAAGCGCACGACGACGGTCGGGCGCATCCAGCCGCACCTGGAAGTGAAGATCGTCGATCCGAGTGGCGCCATCGTGCCGGTCGGCACGACGGGCGAGCTGTGCACGAAGGGTTATTCGGTGATGCTCGGCTACTGGGACGACGACGCGAAGACGCGCGAGGTGCTGATGGACGGCTGGATGCATACGGGCGACCTCGCGACGCTCGATGCGGACGGCTACTGCAACATCGTCGGCCGGCTGAAGGACATGGTGATTCGCGGCGGCGAGAACGTCTATCCGCGCGAGATCGAGGAATTCCTGTTTCGGCATCCGAAGATTCAGAGCGCGCAGGTATTCGGCGTGCCCGATGCGAAGTACGGCGAGGAGCTGTGCGCGTGGATCGTGCTGCGCGCGGACGAGCAGATGACGGAGGACGACGTGCGTGCGTTCTGCAACGGGCAGATCGCGCACTACAAGATCCCGCGCTACATTCGCTTCGTCGACGAGCTGCCGATGACGGTGACGGGCAAGGTGCAGAAGTTCGTGATGCGCGACCGGATGATCGAGGAGCTGAAGCTCGACGTGCAGAAGACCGCGTAGCGCGGCATGCAGGCGGGAAAAACGCGGCGGCCTGCGGGCCGTTGCGTTTTCGATGGACGAAAAAAAGCGGGCTTATTAGCCCGCTAAAAACCACACGCTACGGGGTTAGCGCGAGGAGACCAAAGATGAAACCGAGTCCGGCGGGGGCCGGAAACGACTCCAACAGGGATGCCCCTCGGAAGGGCTTCGGTACGTGACCGACTGGCTCGCAGCGCTTCGCGTCCGCTCACACTTGGCACACGAGACCGCATCCGTGTTGAAACCGTTGAGGCCATTGTGGGCGAATTAATGACCCCTCGCGGTAACAAAGTGTTTCAGGTTGTAACGCCCGCCAGATAAGGCTTTCCGGGATTTTTTGCTGTTTTTGAGGGCCTGAAAAAGGTCATTTTTACCCATATTTTCCGCAGCGTTTTCAGCGCATGCGCGCGATGCGTTTTTCATGCGTATCAGGCTCGACGAATTGCCGATTTGCACGCGAGAAAATGCGCCTTTCGCCCGATACCGCGCAGGACGAGTCATTCGTCAGAAAGATTTTGAAACGTGATTGGTGTGCGCGGAAGTCGGCCGTTCGGCCAATTCGGTGGCTTCGGGCCGATTTTCCGGGCGCCGGCACGCTGCGCCGAAGTGTAACGGCGGTGATGGGGCCACCGCCGCGCAGCGACTTTTGCGGGCGGCGGAGGCGGGGTCGGTGCCCGCTATCGGCCGCCACGCACGAGCTTGCTTACTTCAGCCATTTATCCGAAATCGCCTGGTATTCGCCGGTCGACAGCGCGAGATGCAGCCACTGATCGACGTACTGCTGGAACGCGACGTCGCCGCGCGGCACCATGTACGCTTTCTCGCCGAACTGGAACGGCTTGTCCGGGTGCACCGAGCACAGGCCCGGATTCAGCTTTTGCTGCAACAGCGTCTCCGACGCATCCGTCACCATCACGTCCGCCTTGCCGGCGAGGATCTGCTTGAAGATCGTTACGTTGTCCGGATAGACGGTGAGGTTCGCGTGCGTGAAATACTGCTTCGCGAAACGCTCGTTGGTGCCGCCCGGGTTCACGATCACGCGCGTTTCCGGCCGGTCGATCTGCGCGACGGTCTGGTATTTGTCGGCGTCCGCGCAGCGCACGATCGGCGTCTTGCCGTCGACGACGTACGGCTGCGTGAAGAACACGCGCTTCTGGCGCTCGAGCGTGGTCGACACGCCGCCCACCGCGATGTCGCATTTCGCGACGAAATCGCCGGTCAGGTTCGGCCAGCTCGTCTTCACGTAGTCGGTCTTCACGCCGAGCGACTTCGCGAGCGATTCGGCCATGTCGATGTCGATGCCCTCGAAGCGGCCGTCCGCGCGGTAGTACGAATACGGCTTGTAGTCGCCCGTCGTGCACACGCGCAGCGTGCCGCGCGCGAGCACGTCGTCGAGCCGCGAGCCGGCGCCCGGTGCGGCGGCAGCGGCGAGCGTGCCGGTCTGCGCGTGCGCGGCGGCGCAGCAAAGCAGTGCGGTGGCGGCGAGCGTGGCGAGTGTCTTCATCGGTCTCCTCCTTCGTTTCGTTCGAGATGAGCGTCCGATCATAACGGAGCCATCGCGCGCGTCATATGGCCGCCATCGCGTCGGCATGCGCAGCCTGAGGGCGGCTGTCCGGTAAAATGCCGCTTTGCCCTCGCATCGTCGCTCCTACCGTGGCCCATACCCTGCTCAACGACACCTTCCTGCGTGCGCTTCTGCGCGAGCCGACCGACTACACGCCGATCTGGCTGATGCGCCAGGCCGGCCGCTACCTGCCCGAATACAACGCGACGCGCGCACGCGCCGGCAGCTTCCTCGGTCTCGCGAAGCATCCCGACTACGCGACCGAAGTGACGCTGCAGCCGCTCGAGCGCTTTCCGCTCGACGCCGCGATCCTGTTCT
The DNA here is from genome assembly GCF_017104705.1 of Burkholderia sp. Se-20373. Classification (NCBI taxonomy): domain Bacteria; kingdom Pseudomonadati; phylum Pseudomonadota; class Betaproteobacteria; order Burkholderiales; family Burkholderiaceae; genus Burkholderia; species Burkholderia sp. Se-20373. The sequence continues at coordinate 59,339 of NZ_JAAGPH010000036.1, forward strand.
CGGACATCCTGACGATTCCGGACGCGATGGGGCTCGGCCTCGACTTCCAGGTCGGTGAAGGGCCGAAGTTCGCGCATCCGGTGCGTACCGAGGCCGACGTCGCGAAGCTCGCGGTGCCGGACATTGAGGAAACGCTCGGCTACGTGACGGGCGCCGTGCGCGAAATCCGTCGCGCGCTCACCGATGGCCAGGGCCGCCAGCGCGTGCCGCTGATCGGTTTTTCGGGCAGCCCGTGGACGCTCGCGTGCTACATGGTCGAAGGCGGCGGGTCGGACGATTTCCGCACGGTGAAGTCGATGGCGTATTCGCGCCCCGACCTGATGCACCGGATCCTCGACGTGAACGCGCAGGCGGTGGCCGCGTACCTGAATGCGCAGATCGAAGCGGGCGCGCAGGCCGTGATGATCTTCGATACGTGGGGCGGCGCGCTGGCGGATGGCGCGTACCAGCGCTTCTCGCTGGACTACATCCGCCGCGTGGTGTCGCAGCTCAAGCGCGAGCACGACGGCGAGCGCGTGCCGGTGATCACGTTCACGAAGGGCGGCGGGCTGTGGCTCGAGGAGATCGCGGCAACCGGCGTCGACGCGGTCGGGCTCGACTGGACGGTCAACCTCGGCCAGGCGCGCGAGCGCGTCGCGGGCAAGGTCGCGCTGCAGGGCAACCTCGACCCGACGATCCTGTTTGCGCCGCCGGCCGCGGTGCGCGAGCAGGCGCGCGCGGTGCTCGACAGCTATGGCAACCATCCGGGCCACATATTCAACCTCGGGCACGGTATTTCGCAATTCACGTCGCCCGATCACGTCGCCGAACTCGTCGACGAAGTGCATCGCCACAGCCGCGCGATCCGTAGCGGAGCCGCCGGCTGAACGCAAGCGCTGTCATGCTGCACTGCGGTGTGACAGCGTTTCGCTACTGGCACTAAACAGGGCGCAACCCCGCACCGGTTGCCGATTCAGTGCTTGTCAAGACTTGACTTATACACATTTTCCACGTTGCAGCGCGGTAGAGCCCTGTATCGGTCAATTTGTCTCGCTATGGTTCGGTAATTTGAATAGCAGCCTTATGGCATAAGGCTCCGCGGGGCACCGCAACACGCGGCGAAAATCAGCGCAAAGCGCGGCCCCGCGCGCGTTGCGGCCATCGAGCGGCGAGTTCTCAACAAAGTTATCCACAGGCTGGGCAGGGTATACGGCGATTCCTAATGCGAATCCAAAACTTAGCGCCGAAACTGAAGTTTTACTTTAAGTTCGCTGCCCCGATGCGGGCGCGGATGTCGGCCGCCCATGCCCATGCGGCGCATCCCGCCGCCGGAGCGCCGGGATGAGCGGCACCTATCTGCGTGTCGCGCTCGACCATCCGCTCGCGACCCTGTTCGATTACCGTTGCGACGCGCAACCGGCGCCCGGGCCCGGCACGCTCGTGCAGGTGCCGTTCGGCAAGCGGCAGGCCGTCGGGCTCGTCTGCGAAGTGACGACTCACACCGACGTGCCGCCGTCGCGGCTGCGCGCGATCGACGCGATCTGCGCCGACCTGCCGCCGTTGTCGCCGGACTGGCTCGCGCTCGTGTCGTTCGCCGCGGATTACTACCAGCGTGG
>NZ_JAAGPH010000388.1:0-690 GCF_017104705.1 Burkholderia sp. Se-20373
TCGTGCATAACGACGCACTGCCGGAAAGCCTTCGTTATCACGCGGCGGACGGCCGCACGCATGCGTACCCGCTGCCGAAGGTCGGCGCGTTCCATTACGACGCCATCGAGAACGTGACGCTGGTACGGGTGTCCGATCGGGCCATCACACTGGCGCGCGGCTACGACGCGAAGGAAACCTACGAGCGTCATGGCGAGCATTTCCGACTGACCAGTATCGTGCTGCGCAACGGCGCGGGATTGGCGATCGCCTATGATCACCCGCGGACCGTACCCGGCCATACGTTATTGCCGTCCGATCTGATGTCCTATCACGGGGATGAGGTTGCGATCGATGCCCACGTTCGCGTGGTGCCCGACGCGCAGGGGCATGTGGCGCAGGTCTGGCTGATCGAAGATGGCAAGCCGGTGCGGCAGCTCGCTCACTATACGTTCGATGACGCCGGCGATCTGATCGAGGCCTTCGATGAGAACGACGCAAGCCGAAGCTATACGTATCGGCACCACCTGGTCACGCGCTACACGGACCGCACGGGCCGAGGCATGAACCTGCGCTGGGATGGTGAGCACGCGACGGCCAGGGCCGTGCGTGAATGGGCCGACGACGGCAGCTACGATACGACGCTGGAGTGGGACCCGAACATTCGCTTGACCTACGTCACCGACGCGCTCGGCCACGAGACCTGGTACT
>NZ_JAAGPH010000389.1:0-690 GCF_017104705.1 Burkholderia sp. Se-20373
TCGTGCATAACGACGCACTGCCGGAAAGCCTTCGTTATCACGCGGCGGACGGCCGCACGCATGCGTACCCGCTGCCGAAGGTCGGCGCGTTCCATTACGACGCCATCGAGAACGTGACGCTGGTACGCGTGTCCGATCGGGCCATCACACTGGCGCGCGGCTACGACGCGAAGGAAACCTACGAGCGTCATGGCGAGCATTTCCGACTGACCAGTATCGTGCTGCGTAACGGCGCGGGATTGGCGATCGCCTATGATCACCCGCGGACCGTGCCCGGCCATACGTTATTGCCGTCCGATCTGATGTCCTATCACGGGGATGAGGTTGCGATCGATGCCCACGTTCGCGTGGTGCCCGACGCGCAGGGGCGTGTGGCGCAGGTCTGGCTGATCGAAGATGGCAAGCCGGTGCGGCAGCTCGCTCACTATACGTTCGATGACGCCGGCGATCTGATCGAGGCCGTCGATGAGAACGACGCAAGCCGAAGCTATACGTATCGGCACCACCTGGTCACGCGCTACACGGACCGCACGGGCCGAGGCATGAACCTGCGCTGGGACGGCGAGCACGCGACGGCCAGGGCCGTGCGTGAATGGGCCGACGACGGCAGCTACGATACGACGCTGGAGTGGGACCCGAACATTCGCTTGACCTACGTCACCGACGCGCTCGGCCACGAGACCTGGTACT
>NZ_JAAGPH010000390.1:0-627 GCF_017104705.1 Burkholderia sp. Se-20373
ACGGCGACCAGGGACATCGGATCACGACGGTCGAGTTCGATGCGGTTGGCCGGCTGACGTCGCGTCAGACCGGGCAATGGGATTCGGACGCCCGTCAGTGGAAATACGGCGAGCAAGAGCGATTCGCGTACAACGGCAACGGCCAGATGGTCCTTGCGGAGAATGACGCGAGCCGCCTGCAGTGGTTCCACGACGAGGCCGGCAATGTCACGTGTGAACACCAGCACTTCCGCTTCCTGAAGAAATCGAGTGTCGCGGTGTGGCGCCACGAATACGACGTACTGAATGAGCGCGTGGCGACGATCCGCCCGGACGGTCACCGGGTGGCGGTTCTGACCTACGGCAGCGGCCATGTACACGGCATGATGCTCGATGACACGGAACTGGTGCAGATCGAGCGGGACGCGTTGCATCGCGAGATCGAGCGGGTGCAGGGCAATGGCCTGACCCAGACGCAAGAATACGATGCGGCGGGAAGGCTGCTACGCCAGAAGCTGAAGGTGACCCGGAGCGAAACGCCGGGCGGAAAGCGGCTCGTGCAGCGCAGCTACACCTACGACCGCGCGGGTCAGCTGGAGCGGATCGAGGACACGCAGAACGGCATGCGGACTTATCGCTACGATCCGG
>NZ_JAAGPH010000391.1:0-627 GCF_017104705.1 Burkholderia sp. Se-20373
CCGGATCGTAGCGATAAGTCCGCATGCCGTTCTGCGTGTCCTCGATCCGCTCCAGCTGACCCGCGCGGTCGTAGGTGTAGCTGCGCTGCACGAGCCGCTTTCCGCCCGGCGTTTCGCTCCGGGTCACATTCAGCTTCTGGCGTAGCAGCCGTCCCGCCGCATCGTACTCTTGTGTCTGGGTCAGGCCATTGCCCTGCACCCGCTCGATCTCGCGATGCAGCGCGTCCCGTTCGATCTGCACCAGTTCCGTGTCATCGAGCAGCACGCCGTGCACATGGCCGCTGCCGTAGGTCAGAACCGCCACCCGGTGACCGTCCGGGCGGATCGTCGCCACGCGCTCATTCAGCACGTCATATTCGTGGCGCCACACCGCAACACGCCGCCCTTTCAGGAAGCGGAAATGCTGGTGTTCACGCGTGACATTGCCGGCCTCGTCGTGGAACCACTGCAGGCGGCTCGCGTCATTCTCCGCAAGGACCATCTGGCCGTTGCCGTTGTATGCGAATCGCTCTTGCTCGCCGTATTTCCACTGACGGGCGTCCGAATCCCATTGCCCGGTCTGACGCGACGTCAGCCGGCCAACCGCATCGAACTCGACCGTCGTGATCCGATGTCCCTGGTCGCCGT
>NZ_JAAGPH010000392.1:0-219 GCF_017104705.1 Burkholderia sp. Se-20373
TAAAAAAAAAAAAGAAGAATCAATGAAGACTGCAATACAGCTCTAGCACCTTGTCATTATCTAGACAGCGCACTCGCACACATAAGTCGTCATCCAATCTCTTAGTTGACGTAGAAACTGGAGAGGTGAGAGTGGGGAGTGGAGGATAAATGAGGTAGACGTTGTTGTAGCTTCGTGGTGTGGTGTGTGTTGATTTGATGTTTGTGTTGTTTTTTTTTT
>NZ_JAAGPH010000393.1:0-577 GCF_017104705.1 Burkholderia sp. Se-20373
TACGGATCAAAGCTTGTTTGCCAGCTCCCCGTAGCTTTTCGCAGGCTACCGCGTCCTTCATCGCCTGTGATCGCCAAGGCATCCACCACATGCACTTGTTCGCTTGACCCTATAACGAGTCTGTCTCGTTACAGGTTGAGTTCTCGCGTTGTGCCGTATTCCAAATTGAGTCAAACATAGAGTTCGAATCATCTTGAGATACATCGATACAATCACAACCCGGATAGCTTTCACGTCCATCTCAAGACGCTTCCGCTATCCAAATTACTTGCTTCTTCCAGATTGTTAAAGAACGACAGCCGATACTTTCGTACCGCTCTGACTGGCTCAATCGCCAATGAGAAAAACTCGAACCAAACTTCATTCGAATGTTTGTCATTGATGATTATCGAAAGCGGCCGGCATTATAACCGGTTAAACCGCTAACAGACAGTCTTTCTGTCTTTATCAACAGCCGATAAGCGTGAGCGCTCAACTTGTGCGAGAAGCTCTGGAAAGGAGGTGATCCAGCCGCACCTTCCGATACGGCTACCTTGTTACGACTTCACCCCAGTCATGAATCCTACCGTGGTGACCG
>NZ_JAAGPH010000394.1:0-546 GCF_017104705.1 Burkholderia sp. Se-20373
CCGCGAGGCGGCTGGCCATCGTCATCGCCTCTTCCTGGTCGTGCGTGACCATCACGCAGGTCACGTCGACTTTCTCGATGATGTTCACGAGTTCGAGCTGGGTCTTCTGGCGGATCTTCTTGTCGAGCGCGGACATCGGCTCGTCGAGCAAGAGCAGCTTCGGGCGCTTGACCAGCGAGCGCGCGAGCGCGACGCGCTGCTGCTGGCCGCCGGAGAGCTGATGCGGCTTGCGCTGTGCGTACTTGCTCATCTGCACGAGCGCGAGCGCATCGGCCACGCGCTCCTTGATCTCGTTCTTGGGCGTGCCTTCCTGCTTGAGGCCGAACGCGACGTTCGATTCGACCGTCATGTGCGGGAACAGCGCGTACGACTGGAACATCATGTTCACCGGGCGGCGGTACGGCGGCAGCGAAGCAAGGTCCTCGCCGTCGACGAAGATCTTGCCGGAGGTGGCCGTCTCGAGCCCGGCGAGCATGCGCAGCAACGTCGACTTGCCGCAGCCCGAGCTGCCGAGCAGCGCGAACAGCTCGTTCTTCGCGATCGTCA
>NZ_JAAGPH010000395.1:0-540 GCF_017104705.1 Burkholderia sp. Se-20373
ACAGGCTTTCATCGGTCAGCACGCGGCGGAATGCGGCGACGAAGTTCTCGCCGAGCGTGAGCGGCTCGTTCGCGGCCGCACGCGCGGCGAGCGTCAGCAGCGCGCGTGTCGCGAGGCGCTGGCCGGCTTCCCAGCGGTTGAACGGATCGCTGTCGTGTGCGAGCAGGAACGCGAGATCGTCGTCGCTGTAGTCGTACTCGACGATCACCGGCGACGAGAAGTTGCGCAGCAGCGACGGCAGCGGCGCCTCCGGCACGTCGACGAACGTGAAGGTCTGTTCGGTCTCGGTGAATTCGAGCACGCGCGTCGTGCCCGAGGCGGCCGCTTCGCCGTCGAGGCGCAGCGGCAGGTCGCGGCCATCGCGGCCGATCAGCCCGATCGCGAACGGAATCAGCAGCGGCCCTTGCTGCGTCTCGCGCGCGGCCGGCGATGCGTCGCCGTAGCCCTGCGCGAGCGTGACCGTATAGCGGCGCGCGGCGGCGTCGTACGCGGTGTGCACCGACACGCGCGGCGTGCCGGCCTGGCTGTACCAGCGTTCGA
>NZ_JAAGPH010000396.1:0-540 GCF_017104705.1 Burkholderia sp. Se-20373
TCGAACGCTGGTACAGCCAGGCCGGCACGCCGCGCGTGTCGGTGCACACCGCGTACGACGCCGCCGCGCGCCGCTATACGGTCACGCTCGCGCAGGGCTACGGCGACGCATCGCCGGCCGCGCGCGAAACGCAGCAAGGGCCGCTGCTGATTCCGTTCGCGATCGGCCTGATCGGCCGCGACGGCCGCGACCTGCCGCTGCGTCTCGACGGCGAAGCCGCCGCCGCAGGCACGACGCGCGTGCTCAATTTCACCGACACCGAGCAGACCTTCACGTTCGTCGACGTGCCGGAACAACCGCTGCCGTCGCTGTTGCGTAATTTCTCGTCGCCGGTGATCGTCGAGTACGACTACAGCGACGACGATCTCGCGTTCCTGCTCGCACACGACAGCGATCCGTTCAACCGCTGGGAGGCCGGCCAGCGCCTCGCGACACGCGCGCTGCTGACGCTCGCCGCGCGTGCGGCCGCGAACGAGCCGCTCACGCTCGGCGAGAACTTCGTCGCCGCATTCCGCCGCGTGCTGACCGATGAAAGCCTGT
>NZ_JAAGPH010000397.1:0-256 GCF_017104705.1 Burkholderia sp. Se-20373
TCGAAGCCGGCGGCCGACAAGTCTGTCGACAAGCCGGCCGAGCGAGCCGACAAGGCCGCGGAGAAGCCCGCGGAAGCGGTGCCCGCTGCCCGCGCAACCGACAAGCCGGCTGGCCAGGCCGCCGATCCGGCATCGTCGTCCGCCGACAAGTCTTCCGCCGGTACCGACCCCGCTTCGCGTGCGGCTGCGCGCACACGCGACGCCGCGGCACCGGATTCCGAGACGCCGCCGGGCGGCGCGAGCCTCGCCGCCGCGC